>DPKF01000170.1 GCA_003542655.1 Holosporales bacterium | reverse complement strand
CCTTGACAGCCTTCCGATACTCCAGCAAATCCGATAGAGCCAACTTAATATTCATCAATTTCAAATGGTATATGAAGGCTTGTTGAATCAAAAGCACTTAAGCGATCTTGAACGGAAAGCGGAATAGAAAAATTATTGCCAAGCGTACTGTTTGCCATAAGGATAATTGAACCAAGCGTACCATCAAAAGTTTGAACATACTTGTGACCATTAAACGTAATATTCGCTAAGTGCCCTGTTGCGCCACCAGAAACTTCAGCTATCCAAGATAAAGTGAAATTTTGGTTAGCCATAATAGGATTTGGGGATACCGTCACGTTATATAAACGCACCTTTGTTTGGCGTAAACGCCATAAATCATTGTAACAGCCGTTTGTTCCACCATAGTTACCACCAAAAATATATAAATCACTGTTAAATTTCACAAAATCGGCCGCTGCGAATCCTCTTCCAGGGGGTGATCCTGCCTGACCATTAGCCATAATGATACCCCATTTCATCAGTTGCGTATCAAGCTTCCATAGATCATTCGTATTGCCAGTACCTCCAAATATAAAAATATTTGTACCCAGCACTCCCATTGTATAAGCATACCGACCTGCCGGAGATCCAGATGCGCCATTTGTTATCATTTGCGCCCATCCTGATAGAGGATTGAACTTCCATACATCATTTAGTTTGAATAATACGCCCCCCGAGTAAGTACCGCCTCCAAATATGTAAGCATCCTGGTGAACCACTGCAAATTGACAGCTTCCTCTGCTTGCAGGCGATATGGTAGGTGTAACATCTTGCCAGAGGGCAGAAGTATTTTGTAGTCGGTAAAGTGTATTCATATAGTTCAAAACTGAACTCGAGGGTGATCCTCCAAAAGCGTAGAAAGTATCTGCTATGTTTGTCATCGCTAACCTACCAATTGTTGTGCCTGCATATCCACTTGTAGGAAATTCTTGATAACCGTCTTTGGAAAATTGGGTCAACATGCTATCTGTACTTCCGTACCCCTGAAAAACCCAGGTAGAATCATTATACGTAAAGGTTCCTGGATAGCCTCTAGCCGAAATGGAAGCGCCTAAATTTCGCCAAATAAGGGACGTTAAGTTCAGTGCCCACGTATCAGAGAGGTAGCTACCAGATGCGCTGATACCAAAACCGATGAACATTTCGTCACCCATTCTGCCAGCTGCATGGCCGTATCGCGCAGGCGGAGAACCAGCAGCGCCATTAGCTATCATTTCTGTCCAGCTGTAGTGTGCTTGTGATGAATTCTCCAAACCCGTTAGGTTAGCTAGCCACCTTAACGCAGTTAAGCTCTTGGACGATGTCCACGTATTTCTATCCGTTGTCTCTGACAAACTTCGTTCTGAGGAATCCGATGCGCTCTGCTCTGTGGTATTTGTACCTGCAAGCGCTTCTGATGCACTGTGCACCACAGTATCTGTCCCAGAACGTCTGACGCTGTCTGTTGTGGTACCTGGAAGCGCTTCTGATGCACTGTGCCCCCCTGTACCCGTACCTGAATTGAGTACACTTTCTGTACCGGCCAGCTCTTTTGATACACTCTGCTCTGTGGTATTTGTATTGCTCAACCCTTCTGATGCACTGTGCTCTGTAGTATTTGTATCAATCAGCTCTTTTGACGGGCTCTGCTCTGTGGTATTTGTATCAACCAGCTCTTTTGATGCACTCTGCCGCCATGTACCTGTACCTGTACCTGAATTGAGTACACTTTCTGTATCTGGCAGCGCTTCTGTTAAGCTTTGCCGCCATGTAGCTGTATCTGTTAGCTCTTGTGATGCGCTTAGTTTCCGTGTATGCGTTTTTTCCACCGTCCCCGTGTTAGGCAGAAAATCTATCGGTTGTTCTGTAAGCCACATTCTGCCATTTTTATTAAGCGCTATACGAACATGGGCATCATTACCAAATTTAACATTTGACTGCCAATCACACGACGCGGAACTAATATTTCCAAGGCTACCAACCGTACTATAGTTTGTGCGAACAAGACCACCATTTTTATTAAACCAAAAATAAAAAAATGTATGATTTGATGGGGCGACAACAGAGTTTAAGACATCTAATGCATCTTGTAAACGGTGCACCATTATTTCTGCAGGACATATGTGTGAACGCATTTGTTGTGTCATATTGAAAATAAGCTTTGGAATTACTGCATTATTTTGAATTAAGTCATGAACATCGTCAGCTGATTGTTCGACAAATGCTCTGCGCATTGTAGCATACTGATTATCCATCAAGGAACCTGGTTTTTGGGGTTGGGCAACAGCCAACTTATAAGCACCATCAACAGATGGGTATGCCCCTGAAAGTTCTGGTTTGCCTTTTATTATATTGAACACTACACTTACATCATCAGGTTTTTCACACACAGGTGGTTGAAAATCATAGGCCCCATAATATTGACCTTTAATCACATTCAATGCGCTGGTCATATTGCTTGTCGGATTAAAACACAAGGCAAAAAATACCTGTTGATGGAATGAAGAAATGTATTTAAATGACCCCATAAAAAAATCTGCATACCCAACAAGAGCATCGGTTATATGAGAAGGTAAAACTTCTTTTTTTATATAATGATAGGCTGCTTCAACCAATGTGTTTTGCATGTCGATATTATGTTGAAAGTGATCCTTTAAATAGGGGATGGTTGTTGTCGCATTAAATTGGGTATGCATGTCTTGTTGTGCAAAAAAGGCAAAGGGAGAATAAGACGTACTACCTGTTATTGTTTCATCAAAGGACGATAAAAACGTTTTTACAGGATAAAAAAGCGCCACGACTACGCCAACCACAAACAGTATGACGGCAGACAAGGCCATCCACGTAACCTTTGTATCAAAGGCATAATTTTCTTCAGCTATCCTTTTATCTTTCTGATCCTGAATTTCTTTTATATCATTCACTTTTTTCGTTAATTGCTGAATATCTTTTACTTTTTGTTTTTCTCCTTCTATATAATTTTTTATTAAGCATTGTTGCTGAGGGGATAATTTATCTTTTTCCGCTTTAAGAACAGCGATAGCGTCTTTTGAGAGACTGCGTAAATTTTTAATCTCTTGACAGAGTGGCCATAATCCATGCTGTTCTAATTCGGCCTTTCCATTCCCTTGAAACATCCTTAAGTCTTCTATTAATGCGCCTAACTGTTTCTGTGGAGTGGGAACAGGTAAAGAGACTTGCTCATCATCAACTATAGGGATGGATACAGAAGCGACAGCAACAGAAGCATGATCATCCATATGTGGTGAAGCAGGATTGGTCATTGCCGATAAAGGCGCTATCAATAGTTGATAAAATAATGCACTGATGGTGACGATGCTTATATAATTTGGCTTCATGCCTTTTCTCCTAATCATTTTTTAGCGCATGGTTAAAAAAATAATATAAAGAAGGTGTTTTTTCCGCACATTCAGCGGTTTATTCTAACATCCTGTTGCATATATTATTTTAACCATACTTTGATTCATAATAAATGTTCGTATTCCTTGTTTTTATATATAAGGGTTATCATTATAAAATGCAAATAATTATAAAATAAAAATTTCATATACTATTAATTCACCACAAAACCATGGTGGCGTTTTCAATAATCAACACACATTTCATGGCGGCTACTTTCTCTCTGCCATAATCAGGATGAGCACGTTTTATTTTAAGAACGAACTGTTTTTCAGCCTCTCCCCATTGTTTGCTTCGAACAGTTTTAGGCTTTTTAGATGGCAACAACTATACGTTAAAAAAATCTATTTCTTGAAAAGTCATCTGTAGCATATCTTCCACACTTTCTCGTGATACTTTTATACCCAGTTCAGATAAAGAAGTGACACCAGCATCTTTAATACCACAGGGAACAATCCCTTGATAATGTGATAAATCTGGATTGATATTGAGACAAAAACCATGCCACGCAACCCATTTTTTTAAACGCACACCAATGGCAGCAATTTTTTTCTTGCACCCCTTATGCATAACCCAAACGCCAACGTGGCCGTCGTGCACAAAAGCATCAATTCTAAGTTCTTTTAAAAATAAAATAATCCATTTTTCTAATGCTTGAATATAGGCTTTAATATCCTTCTTATAACGGTGCAAATCAAATATGCAGTAGACCATCAATTGGCCTGGCCCATGATAAGTAAACTGTCCCCCACGTCCTGTTTCATATACAGGGAAAATTGGATTCAAAAGATCGGCCTCTTTAGCACTTGATCCTTTTGTATAAACAGACTCATGTTCTAAAAACCAAATTTTATCATGGCCACCTTTATGAATAATAGCATCAACATGCAACTCCATTTCATACACAGCATCTAAATAAGGCACAAAAAGCGTCCTTACAAATTGTGTGGATATTTTAGTGCTCATCATGCATATATTGCGCGTACCATAATTGAAAAACAATCAGATGCCAAATTGTGCGTTCAACATATCCATCTTTATGTAACTTCAGCTTATCACCAAATATATATTTCTTTACCTTAGAACCGAGAGAATCTCCTGATTCTGCAAAAAAGCGTTTTGTGAGAGCTTGAATTTCTTTAACATCAAAAACGCCTTGTTTTTCTATATAATCCAGTGACAAATGATCTGTGATCATATACCGCAAATCATTGCGTAACCAATCATAAATAGGAATACCAAATCCCATTTTTGGCCGGTCAATCATTTTTTTTGGTATATACTGTTCCAGCACTTTTTTAAGAATATACTTTTTATTGCCATCTTTACATTTCATGTAATGGGGGATCGTAAATGAATGCTCAACTACCCGGTGATCATCAACAAAGGGTGGGCGTGATTCCAACGAATACGCCATTGAAGCACGGTCAACCTTTGTTAAAATGTCATCAGGCAAATAAGTTACCATGTCTTGCAGCATATTTTTTTCTTGCAAATTTTCTGACAAATGCATAATGCCGTCATAGGCATCATCAAATTTATTCTTATAATTTTTAATAAGTGGAAAATGATGAATAAAATTTAAGTAAGCAGAATTCACCACACTATGATTATTTGTTAACTCAAAAAACTGCTTGTACTTACTGTTTTTCGTAAGTATTGAAACAAGGCATTTAAAAAAGGGGATTTTATTTGCAATTCTCGCAAAAGGTATAAATTTTTGAAGTCTGACAACATCATCATAACGCCCATAACCACAATATAGTTCGTCCCCACCATCTCCTGATAAAGCAACTGTTACCTTTTGACGCGCCATTTGACTAACCAACATTGTTGGCAGCTGTGAAGAATCGGCAAAAGGTTCATCATAAAATTTTGGAATTTGTGGAATCAGTTCCTCTGCTTTTTTAATTGGCAAATACAGTTCGTGATGATCTGTTCCTAAATGCCGAGCAATTTCTTTTGCATAGGGCGCTTCATTAAATTCAGGTTCATCAAATCCAATCGTAAATGTTTTAACGGGGTGCGTGGAGTTTTTTTGCATCAAAGCAACAACTAATGAAGAATCAACCCCACCACTTAAAAAGGCGCCTAAAGGAACATCACTCATCATACGATCTTTAACAGAAGCTGTTAAAACGGCATCTAAATTTTTAACTAAATCTGCTTCAGATTGTTCTTTAACCTGCCTTTGTTCAAATTTATCTCCTATACGCCAATAGGTATGATGCGTAATACGGCTATTATTAAATTGTAAATAAGACCCCGGCTTTAATTTATAAGTATTTTTAAAAATGGTATGGGGCGCTGTAATATACCCATGGTATAAATACAGTGATAAAGCATGTGCGTCTATGTCTTTCTTAAAATCAGGATGAGCCATAATGGGCTTTAATTCACTGCCAAAAATAAGGCCGCTTTCATTTTGATAATAATATAGCGGCTTTACCCCCATACGATCCCGAATCAGAAAACAGTCTTGTGTTCGCTTGTCATATAAAGCGATCGCAAACATGCCGTTCATGTGATGAACAAAATTGATGCCCCATTCCACGTAAGCCTGAATAATAACTTCTGTATCTGAATCAGATTTGAAGGCATATCCTTTTTCAATAAGCGTTTCACGGACTGTTTTAAAGTTATAAACCTCTCCATTAAAAACAACCACAATGTGTTCATCAGGTGAACACATTGGCTGATGCCCAAGCGGAGATAAATCAAGAATAGAAAGGCGCCTATGCGCTAGACCAATTTTATATGTTTCATTATAATCAGCTAAAAATTCACCACTATCGTCAGGCCCCCTATAAGCAATAGAATCATTCATCCTTGTTAAAAGTTCAAGGTTCGATGTACCACTATATATAAAGCCTGAAATACCGCACATAGTCAGTTATTGTTTTTTAAAAATAAATTCATTGCAACCAAGCCCGCCAGCGCATGTTTTTAAATATGCTAAATGAAAATCCTTTTCTTTGAAAAAATGAAAGACTTCTTCAGGTTTTGCAACTTCAAAAGGATACCCACCAACCCAATCAACCACATCATGCCAAGCAGACATGCCACGATTTTCTTTATAAGAACACCATGTTTTAAATGGATTTCCGGAAGCTAAGGAATCTTTTATCAATGTAATCGTCCATTGGCGAAATAATGTATAAGTTGTTAAGAGGGAGCGCATTATACTACCAGAACTTGTATATTTCTTCTTAATCCAAGTCCATCTGCGCGTTGCACCTCCTTGATCATTATAAATAGCAATAAAGAGGGTCCCACCTTTTTTCACCATGCTGGAAACATTGTTAAAGGCTTCATACATATGCCCCGTATGATGAAGAACACCCCAAGAGTAAAGAACATCAACTGTTCCAAATTGTTTCAAAAAATCTTGATCAAGAACCGACCCCTGATAAACTATCCACCTACCATGATCAGTACAGTATTTTTCTTTTAAATATTTGGTGCATTCAACAGAATCGCTATCATAATCAAAGGAAATAACGTTAGCACCTAACTTATAAGCCGCTAAACTAAACAACCCACTTCCAGAACCAATATCAAGAAAAGTTAGACCCGTCATATCGGATAGGCCCGTCTTTTGTGTAAAACTTTTCACAGCTTCTTCAATGCGCGCATCATTTAAAGTATTTAAAAAATTGGCCCAATTTTTACCAAAAGCAAATCTATCTTTTGGATCTATTATTTTTTTACTGATCATTTAACTTTCCTAAATACTATTTATTAAATTATTCCACTTTGTGTAAATTCTATCCTCACTATAAAGTGCTGTAATTTTTTTAGCACGATGTGATAAGGTCTGTCGCTTTGAAGAATTATTAATCAACTCTAACATTTTTTCATAAAGTTTTTCTACACTACCAATCGGAAAGAAAACACCGTTTTTACCCTCGTCAATAATATCAATATTTCCAGAACAGTTTGAAGCAACAACAGGAAGCCCAACAGCCATAGCTTCGCATAAAGCATTTGGAAAGCCTTCAAATATTGATGGGAAAATAAATAGATCTGATTTTAACAATTTTTCTTCAATATTATAAATATCACCCGGCAATAATAGAGCGTGCTCTAAATCAAGCATTTTAATAACACGTTCTAAATTTTTGCGCTCTGGGCCTTCCCCATAAATTGTTAATTTTAGGTGGGGTATATCTTTAATCAGCAAAGCAAAAGCATGGATAAGTGTTGTATGATCTTTTTCAACACTTAACCGTCCGACACTCATAATGTTGTGAACATTTTGTGATAGCGTCTGAATTGTTTCAGAAGGCCTTCGCACCACATTAGGGATAATTATTATTTTAGTTTGTATAACCTTTGAAAAAAAGTTAGCGGCACTTTGCGTTTGAACAATAACGTTAGAGGCAAACACATACATCACACGTCGCAAGTATTGGTAAATTTTTGGAATTTTATGGTACCGGGGATTGGTGCGTTCACAAACAATAACACGTATTTTTAAAAACGATGTCGCAAGAAGAGCCAAAATATTCATAATATCTAAAAA
>DPKF01000087.1 GCA_003542655.1 Holosporales bacterium | reverse complement strand
GTACCAATTAACCCTAAGCCAACAACTGTGACCATAACATCTGGTTTTAAAAATGCGTTGTGTGATAGGTAGTCTATGCCACCAAGCCCTGATGCAACACCGGATATGCCATACATAATTAATGAAAAAAGACTTAACACATCTGCAAAAGATGTATACGCGCGTTTAAAACCCTGCACACAAGGAGAGGGAACTACTTTTACTTTTTCAGGGATCATTGCTAATGCTTTTTCCCATTCTGTATTTCTTACCCCATCTTTAAAGCGCTCTGATAAATTTAAACTTGAACCTGCGTGCACTTGTGAGTTGGTGGTCGCTTCTGCTGTGTCTGGCACTGATAATGCAAAACCTGAATGAGCACCTCTATTCCCTTCATTTCTTCCTGGAGAAATTGGTTCATGTGAAGCGTCAGTTCGAACACTTCCTCTACCTAAAGACGGTGTATCAGCTCTATCTTCCAAATCTTCCGGTGTGCTAAAAGCAGGTCTATCCGACCCTGGAGCAAATGCTCTCTCTTCGAGTATGGTTTCCCCTCTATTGCCAACCTCATGCACTGAGATTGCACTTGAATGAACAGAGGTCAAATCGCCAGTAGATGCATGACATACTGTGGAAATACACACATATAAAAATAAGAATGGTTGACGCATATTTTAATTCCTTTAAAATATATATAATATTGTTCATCAAAGAACAGGTATAATTTTAGCCTATGTTAAATAGGTTAAATTTTGATGAACAGGATGCGCAAAAGCTAATTGGTAACGCCAGCTTTAAATTTCTCCGCTAAACAGTTATGATATAAGTATCTTAATATTTCATAAGATCCTTGATGCGTTTCTGGTTTTCCCTTATTTTCTTGCTATCGATGCAGGCACCCACATTATGTGATTTTAAACCATATGTGTTAGAGAAAAAGATTAAGTTAGATGATAAATTATTAATAAAGGTAGAAAAAAATACCCTTTTATTTGATTGGCTTAAACATACTAAAACCGCCCTTATTCATGTGGAAACAGATAATAACGAGCAAGAGTGGTGGTTTGTTTTTGATGACATTCCTAAAGCTATTGTTTTTCCAGAAGATCATGATTTGCCTGTTGGCGTTTTATCATTGCGTCAAGAAACGAATACTTCAGTAGAAAAAACCCATCTTATTATTAAAATAAAAATAAGTAATCAATTTATATTTAAAGTCTCAAATAATAAGACAACATGGTCTGTGCACGTTTTGCAACAAAATAATACACAAGAAAATTCTATCGTACAGTTAAATACTAAAATATGGCCCAATACGACCTATCCTTTTGTGCAAGATGATGATCCTTATATATTGAATATTATACAAACCAATAAAAATCGATCTTTAATATGTTTTTTAATGGATAACAGTACAGGGTTTGTAAGCTCTTATGAAACGCCATTTTATAAAGTATGCAATTCGGTTCATGGTGGTGGAGCCGCCTTATTGAGCGATGATGTGAAATTAATTAAACATAAAGGCAACTTAACGTTAAAAGTAATGACGCCATTGAAAAATCCACATGATGTTCAAATTTCAGAGAAAAAAACTTTACCAGCGCAAATTGGCATTTTTAAAAATTACAGTTCAAATGCATTACTAGCCTATCTTAATACGACCCAAGATATTCAAATACACCATAAAAACCAACTTGCAGACATGCTACACAGAGCTTGGATAGAAATAATGGTAGGCAATGAACGTGCTGCATTATCCTTTATAAGTGAGATTGAAAAAGAGTATCCAGGTGTAGCACACCATCCGTTTGTACGTGTTTTAAAAACAATTGCCTATATAATGGACACTAATTTTACGAAAGCACAAGAAAATGCTTTATACTTGCCCCAAACGGCTGAAAACAAACTATTAACAGCATTAATAGAAGCGGGGAAGGGGGTAACGATTGCTCAAAAGTCCAATTTATCTATGATCGGCGATATTTACAAACAGTATACGCAAAATATTCGTGACGAAATTATGGGACCTGTTTTGATTACGCTGATTGATCGAAAAGATTATGAAACATTAGAAACGTTAATAAATAATATGCCTGAACCAACAACACTTCAATTTCGTGGATACTTCCAATATGCAAGAATTATGTTGACGCTTTCAAAAGATGCAGCTGGAAATGAAACTAAAAAATTAGATGATTTTATTACAGACATTCAATTTGGAAAATTATCACAACACCTGCAGGCGCACGCACTATATCAAAAGTTATTAATTGACATGCGTCATATGCGTATATCAACAAAAGACGCTGTAAAACAACTTATTGGCCTGTCTTATATGTGGAGAGGGGAGCAACTAGAAGCACAGACGTTGTTAACGTTATCAACCTTATTAATGGAAAATAAACAGTATAAACAAGCCCTTCACTATTTTCAACGCATTAGGGACTCATACATAGCAATGTATGAACTTTTACATCTACATAAAAAAATGCAGACTTGTTTTGTAAATTTTTTTAAAGATAATATAGATCGGATTTCACCACTTCGTGTTATTCATTTTTATGAGACTTATAAAGAATATACGCCCAATTCTTTTGATGAAGTAAATATTATTAAGATAGTTGCCACCAATTTGATGAAGCTTGATTTGTTAGAGCAATCAGCAGCTCTATTAACTGCTGGAACAAAAAATAACAACAGCAGAAATGCTTTGATTGATTTTTATATTGAAGCAGCGCAAATGCATATTAATAATAAAAGTGGTGAGTTCGCACTCTTAACGCTTAACGTTATGCCAAAATCAGGGGTTGAGAAATATGCAGATGTCATTGTTCTATTAAAGAGCAGGGCATACGCATCAATGGGGCAGCTGGATAAAGCGCTTCAACTGCTCGATAAAGAAAATACGATTAATA
>DPKF01000060.1 GCA_003542655.1 Holosporales bacterium | reverse complement strand
AATTAACATCTACCTATATTTCCAAACGTCTAAATTGTTTAAGCTATCTGTAAATTGGGCGCTTAAGTTTAAAACGATGGAGCAATGTACTATCATTGAAAAAGATAACTTAATAGAAATTCCTACATCATCACGCTCTTTTTTACACAATCAAATACGTATTATGATGGGGACACTTGTTCAAATTGGGTTGGGTAAAGAAAAACCAATTTGGATGAATGAACTTTTGGCGGCAGGTAATAGAAGAATGTCAGGTCAAACAGCACCAGCATATGGCTTATATTTTGCGAAAGTAATGTATTGAAATGTACAGTATAAAAAATCTGTAATAGTCTTTTAACGTCGTTTCTTGAACTTTTTTACAAACGACCCTTGCATTATGCGATGAGTATTATTACTTTAAAGCCAGTTAACCACATTTGAAAGATAAATATGAAAAAAATATTATTATTGACAGCATTCACCTCATTTGCAATACATGCAAGCACTAGTGAAATAGGTAAGGACCAAGAAGTTGATTCTGCAGCAGCAGTGGGGGCTGCGGCTATTATAATGGATGTTAGACAAACCGCAATAGATGAACTTGTTCTATCAATTCAAGAGAATCAATTGGTTTGCCTTCAAGGTGAGCATGGCGTTGGAAAAAAACATGTAGCGACAAAAGCACTTGAAAGCATTGGCGTAATAAAAGATGCAGTCACTTTGCCTGTAAATGGTGTGTTAGGCGTGTTTAAAGCAGCATTAACAAAATTATACCGAGAGACGGATAATACTCAATTACATGCATTGCTAATTGATGTAACGAAAATGCTAACATTTCCTATTGTTGGTCAATTTGATAATGCACTTAGACAGGAAGTAGAAAACAGAAAGCAAGAACTTGAATGTTTGTTTCAATTCTTACAGTTAAAAGAACAATCTGCCGACTATAATTTAAAGACACTCAAGCTTGTATTTACAAGTTGTGTTGACATTCCCGATGAATTGACTGAAACAATTTATGTTATTAAACTTCCAGCCTATTCCGGACGTGAAAAAGCCATTCTTTATGCCCGACATTTTCAAAAAGCAACGCAGCAACAAATAAGTGAACATGTTTTATTCCATGCAGAACACCCAGGAATTCAAAAAGGACCACTTAAAAAATTATCAAGAGAAGCGTTAGACGAATGCCATACGCCAGGTACAGTAAACATAGTTGGCATCACCGTAATTGACGGAAAACAAACAGGGTATGGTCAAATTTGTCAGCTTGAAGCGCTTCTTTTGCCATGTGTTGATGCCTTTAACAACCTTAAACAAATGACTTCTCGGCATGTAGTTCCTACTCAATATGCAGCAGACGCTGTGGATGATTCTCTGCATGTTCCCCATACAGTTTTAACAGCACGATTCCCAAAACGCGCTTTTGGTAAAACGCCTATTTTTAAACTATTTGCAGATGATACAAAAAGAAGTGGGCCAAGTGGTAGCGTAAGTGTATATTTAGCCCTTGCTTCCTCCCTATTTAAAAAACTGATTCCATCAACAATTTTATGTTCAGGTGAATTAGGCTTACATGGCCAGATTAGACCTATCGGTGGTGAACTGATTAAATTTAGAGAAGCCTATAGGGCAGGCATTACTAAATTTTTGCTACACCCTACAAATTGCAAAATGATTACAGACGCCGTTGATCCATCCCTTTTAGCGCAAGTAGAACTAATGCCTGTTTTGCATGTACGAGATGCGGAAAAAGCTGTTTTTGGCGAAGAATTAAAAGATTCAGAACATATTGATGGCATAGAAACTGCTTTAACGTTGGCTGATCAAGTATCTCAACACCCTATATTACTGAGTCTCTTTGGGAAAAACCAGATTCCGGGTAACACTGGATCCGCTACTGCTCCTTCGGAATCACTTATGGGATTTAGAGAGCCAATAGAAGCAATGCTAACAGGTCAATTTTCTGAAAATACGACTGAAAGCCCCATGTAAACAAGTTGTTACTAAAAGCTACAAAATAAAGGGTGCAGAGTGCGCTCTTTATTTTTGTCTTTGTTTCCCTATATGTCAGACTAGTTGTCGCGTGTACACTATAAAAAATAGGGCAGAAATGAGCCACCATGAAACGACTATCACCAGACGGAAAGACAGCCATTATTATGCAGGCAATTAACCCCGATAACCGCGATATTGCTGAAATTGCAGCACTAAATAATATTGGAAAATCGACGTTAACGCGTTGGGTTCGGCAGTATAAACTTGGCATTGCACCTCGGTCAAAAGCATCAGAATTTAATGTGAATAAGGATAACAAGCCCTTAAATGCTGAACAAAAGTTTAAGCACATCCTGGCATCAAACGGATTAGATGCCGGAGAACTTGGTAAATATTGCCGGCAAAACGGGATGTATGCGCACGAATTAACGGCATGGAAAGACGCGTTCATAAACGATAAAAAAACAGGCGACAACTCACCTGTCAGCAAGGCTGAGCTTAATGAATTGAAGGCGAAGAACACGCAATTAGAAAAGGAATTAAGACGAAAAGACAAGGCGCTTGCCGAGGCTTCTGCTTTATTAATTCTTAAAAAAAAAGCCAATTTGATTTGGGGGGGAAAGCGGGGACGATTAATCTGTGAGAGTGAGCGCATATCAGCGCTCACGCTTATTCATGAAGCAGTTAACAGTGGTGCGCGCAGATCAAAATGTTGCGCCATGCTAGACATAAGTCTACGCACCTTACAACGTTGGCAAAAGCCTGATGGAACATGCGACAGCCGCGTTTTTTGCCAACACAAAACAATCAAGTTAAAATTACTTTTTATGCAGGTGTACTCCTTGATATGCTATTCATCAGAGGTAATGAAAGTCATTAATTCACTGATATTTTGATTACTTTTTAGATCATGTGTAATTTTCCCCTCTTTTACAACCAAAATACGATCTGAATACTGAGCAGCATGACTCAGGTCATGCGTTACCATAACCGTTGTAATATTGTTTTCTTTACAAAGTTTATAACTAATATCCATAAGATTTTTAGCCGTTACAGGATCAAGTGCCGAGGTATGCTCATCAAGAACCAAAAGTTTAGGATGCATCATAATCGCCATGATGATACTCACAGCCTGTCTTTGGCCACCTGAAAGCGAAGACATCAATTCATCAATTTTATACTCTAAACCCAAGTTGAGTTTTTCAAGCCAATACTTAAAATCAATAGACGGACGTTTTAAAAATGACGATTTATGTTTATAAGCGGCAATTAACATGTTTTC
>DPKF01000174.1 GCA_003542655.1 Holosporales bacterium | reverse complement strand
TTCCTAACTTGCATCATCAGATGCGGCAGGACCAGTTTTTTGCGTCTCAAAAAGACGGTATTCATCTATTAACTTTTTCACTGTATCAAAATAGCGTGTATTGAGATCATCATATTGTGCTTCACAAAGTTCTACGTTTACATGCCTTCCCCTTGGAAATAATTGTCTGCACTCAGGACAGCTAATATGTGTAGCTCGTCCCACTGAATGTTCTAACCCTGCTATGCCTTCTTGGCTAAAGATATGGCCGCATGGCAAATTCACAAACACATCTGGTGTCTCTAACGTAATTGGGCAAGAAAGATCTGCAGTAATAGGACATGGGAATGGTTCATTAACAGCATCTATAAAAGGATTTACAATAACATTTGCAATGGATGAACTGGCGCTTTTCAATAAATTAGTATATATGATTCTCCAAATATTCATGCGCCTTTCATCATGTTGATAAGACAATTCTACATCTTTATTGCAAGTCAGAAAGACTGAAATCTCACAAAAAACAGACTTAACCTTTTTTCTGTTATTCACCGTTTCTCTGATACAGAAATTTAATTGATCTTTATTACTTTTAGACGATAATTCATATTCTGCATTTTTCTGCTTAATTTCTTCTTCCAATTCTTCTATCTCTTTAGGCAATCTTGCAAGCTCTTGTTTTGCTAAAGTAACTCTATTAGCATTATTCTGTATTGATTCCTTCGTCGTTAAAATATCTTTCCTTTTTGCATAAAACTTTCCTTGCCCCTTGCAATTACACATCCAATTGGCAGCATAATACGCCTTAAACTTTCCGTTTGCCCTGTCCTCCTGCAGATTTTTACATTTTGTATTGTCATCAAGCTCTTGCTCAACCTTAAAATAAGGAATAACTTCTTGTTCTACAGTATGATAGCCATAACAAAAAAAACCAACAGGCTTATCAAATGGTTGTATTTCTCCCACTTCTGCCAAACTTTCATCATTATTCAGTTTAGCTATTGTTTCTTCACATACTTTAATCGTAAATTGAGCCTTTTCTATGGCTTCCTTCTTTGTTTTTATTTGTAAACGTTTAGCAGCTATATCATTTTCTAAGGACGATCTTTTTGTTACAGTTTCTGGTAAAAGAATATTATTATCCTTTTTATTTTGCAAATCACGTATTAAACACTCTAAATAAGATAAATAATTTTCTAAATTTTCGTAGCGAATAACCGCATAATTCGCGTATCTTTTAAATTCTTTTGCAAGATGAATCTGTTGTGTAAAGCGATTAAGAAGTTTAGAGACTTCTTGATCAAATTTAGGGCGAGAACCACTTAATGAACCAAAATTAAATTGCTCTTTTGAGACAGCCTGTAAGTTTTTAATTCCTTCAAAAAAAATTCTTTTTCCTTCCTCTGGATTTAAAACATTCATTTCCACAATTGCACTGCCATCATATTCTCCATGAAAATTTCGAGTAGCTTGCTTATGCATTCTTTCAAGCAACCAAAGCATATCCATTTTTTCCAAGTGTTCTTTCAAACGAGAGTTATTCATAGATTCTTGATCTGTGGCATCAAAATCATCCGACACGTCATGTACACTACTAGACTCGGTTACCCATGGTAGTGACGGTAGCTTTGCTCTCAGCCTCCTAAACAATCCAGGCCGACTCTCTGCTTCTCGTGCAAGTTGTTCTAATCTTTCTTCTGATCCTTTTAACAATGTTTGTATGCGATCGTGTGCACAAGCTACATCATCATTTTCTGATGTTCCTTTTTTATTATAAAGGAATAAAATGGGTGCCGTTCTTCTTTTAAGCAGTTTATCAATTGCTCCACAAAAATCACGAATCGACCTAGCAGCATCATTTGTCAATTGGTCTTCTGAAAATGGGAGAACAATCCTAACACTTTTAGCAGAATTAACAATCATTTCAAGCAAAACAGATGCAACAATTGGTTCTTCCTTAGAACGCTCTTGATCACTAAAACCTTGTGTATCACACAATAAATATGGAATTTCTGAGTTCGTATGTACCTCCGGATAAAGCGTTTCAGATTTAACCGTTTTTCCACGCTTTGTAAATTCAATTATACTACCCTCAGCAAGTTCTAGATACGACGGTTTGTTCTTTTCTTTTTTTTTTACATAAGTACATCCTAAAAGTGTATTAATTAACGTACTTTTTCCAACTTGGGTATTACCAAGAAAAAGGATAACATCATCAGTTGGTTTTATTTTTTCAACCGCAGATTTTTGAAAAGCTTCCTCCATCATTCTTTCAATACTCTTCAATTCAATACTAGAAGAAACCGGCTCTGCTGCCGATAAATAATGAAAAAACGCACTTAAAAATAGGATTCTGGAAAATAACACTGCGATACCTCCGCTAAAAAAGTGTAATTTAAATTCAAACTATTGAACTTTTAATTTTTTGTCAATAGGCGAAAAAAAATAAATACAATCTTTTTTAATATTATTTTATCAGAATATATTATCTCTATATCTATGTAAAATTATAAAATATAACAGATTTATGCAAAGGATGTTGGCGCTCACATGACTTTTATAACAAATCCAACAAACAATTAAACAGGGGTGTAATGATTTACAGTAGTTATTACTGTTGCAACACGATTGATTGAAATCAGCTTAAATATTGAAAAATAAAATTTTCCGCCCTCATATGTTTGTTTATATTGATAAGTGCATCTTTTTGAAGATCTGTATTTTGTAGCTTTCCTTCAGAAGAAACACGCATATAAGTAGATGCTGTCTTAAATTGCAACCCCCCCTAAATATATTATTTTTTAAAACTAAATTTTAATGATAGTGGTAATACTCTGGTGTTCAGTGTTTGACAAGGTTCGCTAAAATTTGCTTTTCCCCTTGTCAAGCCGGTTCTGTCGCATCTGATGATGCAA
>DPKF01000125.1 GCA_003542655.1 Holosporales bacterium | reverse complement strand
ATTAAGGTATAAACAGGCGTCTGTTTATATTTTTTTTGAATGCGCTCCTGGAGAGCACTTTTATCATCAATCGGCATTGCTTTTTGTCCAGATAAATAAGGCGCCCAGGCATATAAAATGAATGCTTTAGCAGCTTTATATCCCTGATCCAAAAATAAAGCGCCAAGATACGCTTCACAAGCATCCGACAAAATATGCGATCGCACAAGATTGATTTCTTTCTCACTTGCCTTAATTTTTTTATCCAATCTCAAATCAATAAAAACTGATTTACAGGTTTCTTTACGCACAAGATGAGCAAACTCTTTTGCGAGTACGCCCTCTTTTTTTTCTGTATGTGTTGTATAAAGCATTTCAGCAATCACAAGCCCTAAAACACGATCACCTAAAAACTCTAACCTTTCAAAAGACGAATCATTTTTTGTAAGACCAGAACTTGGATGTGTTAATGCCTGTATAAGTAGTTTTGTGTTTTTAAACGACGGAATCATATCTTAATTCACGAACGTACCAATCCGGCTATAACGAATAGTCCATGGCCATTCCCACACAGCCCACCAGCGTGCTTCTTCAATAGACATCCACCGAAACACAGCTTTACCAATTAAATTTGTATCAGGAATAAAACCAACTTGGCGTGGTTCACGGCTATCGATTGAATTATCACGGTTATCACCCATACCAAAAGAATGACCTTCGGGCACAATGAATTCTTCCGTATTATCATATTGATAAGATGTAGCATCAAAGGTATACCGTTTGTGAATAGGATGCTCAACACCATTTGGCAACGTTTCAATATATTCTTTCATCATAACGACACGTCCATTATGATCGGTACTGGCAAATTCACGCACATACTTCACTGGCAGTGGTTTGCCGTTAATATGCAATATGCCACCTTTAACTTGAACACGATCCCCTCCACGCGCAACACAGCGTTTTACGTAGTCTTTACCACCATCAAGGGGATTATGAAAGACGATCACATCGCCAACTTTTGGATCGGTGGCCCAGATTCTGCCTTCAAAGGGGATTATTTGTAAGGGAAGCGAATATTTTGTATAACCATAAGCTGTTTTATTGGCAAATAAAAAGTCCCCCACCAAAATGGTTGGAATCATAGAGCCTGTTGGCACAATAAAGGGCTGTAGCAAAAATGATCTAACAATCATGGCAACAACAAATGCCCAAGCAAGTTCTACGATGAAACGTAAAAACTTTTGGGTTTCATCAATAAAATCAGCACGACCTTTTAACAAATAAGCCCAGATATGTTTCTTACAGTCTTTTTTATTACACTTCATATTGCATACTTTCAAATCAGTTTAAATAATATTATGTTCTTTAAGTTTTTGTTCCAATTCACCAGATGAATATAGCTCTTTTACAATGTCACATCCGCCCATGAACTCCCCTTTAATGTAAAGTTGTGGAATGGTTGGCCAATTACTGAAATCTTTAATGCCTTGACGTATGGCTTCATCCTGTAAAACATCTACGGCCTTAAAAGGCGTTTCTAAGCGTTGAAGAATTTGCAAAACAACGGATGAAAACCCGCAGCGTGGCATTTTTTCATCGCCTTTCATATAAATGATGACATCATTTGCATTGATATCAGCTTCAATTTTTTTTAAAATATCTGACATATTTTTTCCTAGTAATTTATAGTATCTGTGTTTTAAGAGCCAGTGCGTGTAAGTCTGTTCCCATTTTTCCCTTAAAAGCAGCATATACCATTTGATGCTGTTGCACCATGGATTTTCCTTGGAATTGTGATGCTTTCACTGTTGCTTCGTAATGATCATTATCACCAGCCAGATCTTTAATGGATACTTCGGCACCTGGCAGCGCATCCTCTATCATTGATTGAACTGTATTAATACATAAAGGCATGCGTTTTTTAATCTTTCTTTTGTTTTAAATCTTCAGGGCCACCATTTTTTAACACTTGAAAACGACTAGCGATATCTTCATAGATCGCTTTGTCATTTGACGCGCCATGTAACACTTTCTGAGAGCCTATATCTGTAAAGTGCATCGTATCGGGCGATAATTCATCAATTAAAATTAAGGTTGGATCTGTTTCAAAAAAATCACCCGCAAAATATTGACCAAACTCAAGAGAGAAATAATCAAGCTGCAAGCCAACGCTTAAACACTGGCCGCGCATAAAATCATTCACACGATTGGAGATTTCATAAATATCTGATATTTCTTCTTTTGAAGCCAAACTAAAAGATTCAATATGTTGTTCTGATAAAATTGAAAATGAGCCATCGTCTAGTTTATGAGAGAATTCAATGACAGGTATTTGTAAAAACAAATCATCTGTTAAATTCATCCGTTTTGCAAAATCACCGCGTGCCACATTATGAACGGTTACTTTAAACGGCAAGGGAGACGCTGCTTTAATACGTTGTTCACGCATATTCAAACGATCGACAAAATGATTTTCAATATTAATATCGGCCAAGCGTGTGAAAAATAATTCAGATATACGATTGTTTATAATACCTTTACCTGGAACAACGGGCTTAGCAACTGATGCGTTTGCAGCCTTTTGATGCACGACAGACTTATTATTTTTTGAAGTTAAGCATGTATCATTAAAACATAAAATAAGTGTATCATCATACGTGTCACTAAATAACGTTTTGGTTGTACCCGCGTACAAATGTGGGCGATTAACGCGCTTTGATTTCAAATTTAAAATCTTACTAGGATCTTGAAAAAACATAATAGGAACCTACTCTAAGTGTTTTGAAACCGCTCAAGCTACTCTTTAACTTAAGATATCTATTTATAATATAGACGCATCTTGTGTTGTTTACAAGTTTTGTGAGCTTTTCATGCTTAGATAGATACAATATTTAAATCAGTCGCATTTATGCTGAATCTGCCCACAGAATGTCAAATGGGGATGATGACATATTTTTTTCATGAAAAAGCTTTTTCAATAAGGGCTGTTTGCTCAGCTTTATGGATGAGTGAATAGCCTGTTGCGGGTGATGAAAAATCAGGACGACCAACATAAAGGGGGCGCACTAATTTGCCATGAACCTTCGTTAAGCAATCTTCAAGTCGTCTATCCACAAAATGCCAAGCCCCCATATTTTTTGGTTCTTCTTGGCACCAAAGTAGCGGAATTGGGTCATATGCTTTCAGTACTTTTATCAACTGTTCTGCAGGGAATGGATGATACTGTTCTAAACGCATTAAAGCAACATCTTGAATGTTATTATCAGTACGATATTCCAACAAATCATAATAAACTTTGCCACTGCAAAAAATAATTTTACGTACTTTTTTAGGTGGTAAGGTATCCATAATAATAGGTTTAAAATGGATGTCTATATTAAAATCTTGAATGCTGGAAACACAGTGTTTATGTCGTAATAATGATTTTGGCGTAAAAACAATAAGTGGCTTTCTGTAATCTGCCTTAATTTGTCGTCTTAAAAGATGAAAATAATTTGCAGGGGTTGAACAATTTGCCACAATCATATTATTTTCTGCACATAATTGAAGATAGCGCTCTATACGTGCTGATGAATGTTCAGGCCCCTGTCCTTCAAAACCATGGGGTAACATCATAACTAAACTAGATAAACGTAACCATTTTGATTCTGCACTGCTTATAAATTGATCAACAATAACTTGTGCACCATTTGCAAAATCTCCAAATTGTGCTTCCCACATAACAAGCGCGTTAGGGTTGCTTAAACTATACCCGTATTCAAACCCTAAAATAGCAAATTCGGATAGGGGGCTATTGACAATTTCAAATGGCGCTTGATCTTTGGTAAGATTATTTAAACTGATATATTTTTCTTCTGTTTCCTGATCGATAACAACAGCATGACGATGTGAAAAAGTGCCGCGTTCGCAGTCTTGGCCACTAAGACGAACAGGGTGACCTTCTGTAAGGCATCCAGCGAAAGCAAATGCTTCAGCCAATTGCCAGTCTATTGGACCACCTTCTTTAAGTGCTTCTAACTTCTCATTCCATTGACGCCGTATTTTTGGGTGAACATGAAAATCACTTGGCCCTGAAAATATTTTTTTACCTAAGTTTTGAATTGTGGTGTCATTTAATCCTGTTTTCACCTGTTTAAACATGCTTTCATCGCTAGAATTTTGTGTAATATAAGACCAATTTTCTTGTTTCCAATTCACATTCGCTTCAATTGTTGTGCCATCTGTTTTTGCGTCATGAACAATCTTAAATTCATTTTGTATTTTATAATTAATGTCATCACGCACGATTTGGGCATCAGCTTCTGTTATGTTTTTTTGCGCAATAAGTCTTTGTTCATAAAGCGCGCGCGTGGACGGATGATTTTTAATTGTTTCATACATGTTTGGTTGCGTAAAAGCGGGTTCATCCCCTTCGTTATGGCCATGACGCCTGTAACAAATAAGATCAATAATCACATCGTGGCCAAAGGTTTCATGATAATCACAGGCCATTTCGACCACATTTAAAACAGCTTCAGGATTATCTGCATTAACATGAAAGATGGGGGCTTGAATAAATTTTGATATATCAGAACTATGTTGATAAGGTCTACTCTGCTGTGGAGACGTTGTAAAACCGATTTGGTTATTAACAATGATATGAAAAGTCCCCCCGGTTTTATAGTGGAGAAGTCCGCATAAATTAAGACTTTCAAAGACTACACCTTGCCCTGAAAAGGCTGCATCACCATGAATTAAAATACCAACAGTTTTCTTTTTAGCGCCGTCTTTTTCAAGGGCTTGCTGGCCGTAAACTTTTCCCAAAACAACAGGATTAATCGATTCTAAATGTGATGGATTGGGCAACAGTGAAAGGTGAACCGTTTGTCCATTAATATTTTGATTCGATGAAAAACCTAAATGATATTTAACATCTCCAGACCCAGGGAGATTATCAGGCGCTTTAGATATACCTTCAAATTGGGCAAAAATCTGGTGCATTGGTTTACCAAGAACATGTGCAAGCGTCGATAACCTGCCACGGTGCGCCATACCAAAAACAAAGTTTTTGCTCCCTTTTTTGGTTTTTAAATTTAAAATTTCTTTTAAAGCTGGTATAAGACTCTCTCCGCCGTCTAAACCAAAGCGTTTGGCACCTGGAAATTTTTTATGAATAAACCGTTCAAAAAACTCTGCTTCTGTAAGCTGTTGAAGTATTGTGTGCTTTGTGTCTAAATCAGCCCTAAAATTATTTTTCTCTAGCCTATTTTGAACCCATAACCGACTGTCGTGATGCGTAATATGCATATATTCTGCCGTCATATGACCGCAATATACATTTTTTAATTTTGTTAAAAGTTCGCTTAGTAACAGTTTTTCAGCGCCAAAAGCACCATTTACATAAACTGTTTTATTATAGTCTTCTTCAGTAAAGCCATAATATGCTGGTGTTAATTCTTCATCTATTGTGGTTTTTGCCATACCGAGTGGATCTAAATTGGCGCTTAAATGCCCCTTGAACCGATAAGCTTGTATTAAATATTGAACCTTTACATTTAATTGCATATCATGAAAAAATTTACCCTCAGCTATATTTCCTAAAGATTCTTTTTCTGATAAAGCTGGCATAGTCTCATCATCAGTCTTTGTAAAAGATTGGCCCCATGTGGGCCGCGTTTCCATCGCACCATATTCAGATATCATTTCATTTAAAACGGGTCGCCAATCTTGTGGAACAGAATCAGGATCATTTTGATATTGTCCTAATAAGGCTAACAAATAGGTACTATTTGCACCTGATAACACAGTCTTTAAATTCTCCATAGTGATGTTAGCTCTAACGTATAAACTCTCCCTACTTATAAGTCTGCCTGAAATATAATAAGATGACAAATATGGAGCACAATAATTCTGACCAAATAACCTATTCGCTGAGTAAGCGCCCTTATTTTATGTGCGTGTCAAAAGAACACCTAACAAAACAATAAGTTACGATCCGCCTATCCCAACACTGACGGAAAATATTAAGCTTAGTGACTTTAAAATTTAATGATGTAATACTTATATTCAGATGACATATTTTTAGGAGACTGCATGACACGTATTATTATTTGCTTAATAGCATTAAGTTCAGTTTTTTATGCGGAGGAAGTCCATAAGAAGCCAATAGAAGAACAACTTAAACGGCATACTTCAGCATCAGTCAGCAGTGTTAAAGAAATGTTGCACGGTATGAAAGCAGCAATTCAAAAAGATGATATGGATACTTTTTCAAAATTTATAGCATATAAATGGCCTGCGCGATGGAATGCAAAGAAAAGGGTACGTTTTATCAAAAATAAAAAAATGTTTTTAAAGAATCACACAAAAATACTAACAAAAAAATGTAGGGAGGCCATTGTAAATGCTAAAGATGACTTAAGTGATTTGTTTGTTAATTCTGCAGGTATAATGATTGGCAATGGCGAAATTTGGTTTGATCCGGAACGAGGCGGTATTTTCGCCTTCAATTCTTAATATTGGACACAAAACTTTAGTATGAAAAAGCTAATGGTATTTTTGTTTAAATAAAGGCCTCTATTATACTTAATTACACGTCAGTTTTTCCTCAGAAAAATCAATGTATCCTAAAAAATATTTAGACAGTTAAAGCTATGCGTTTAGTATACTGCATCAATATGAAAGAACTTTTGTAATGAATTTATATAATGAGATGGTGATTTTTTTCACCTATGCTTATACCCAAAGCCTATTATGGATTACAACCTATATTTTGGATCTGTATTTTTTACTGCAAGCTTTTTGTTTTATGGGTATTATTTATGCGTTAAGAAAGCTGCGCAAAACAATTAAACTTTTTGGCGATAAGCATATTAGCCAACGTTTTTTATCCCCTTTAACTCAGACAATCACCATTCCCTATGATGAGATTTTTTTTATCATCATGTTACCTTTTACAATTCATATTATCAGTGAAATCATATTCTTAGTTGGAGGGAAAATAAACTTTTTTTCAGTTCTAACACCTTTAAGCATGGCTTGGTCTGTTATCCGTTTATTTCAAAATATTTTTGATAATAGTAAAATTGGCCGCCTTATTGCATGGATGATTTGGGGCGTTGCGGCCCTTAATATTTCAGGTTATGAAAAAGATACTGTCAAAGTACTAAAAGGCATATCTTTAAATGTTGGGTCTTATAAAATAACACTATTTAGTGTGGTGGAATCTGTTCTGGTTTTCACCTTTGTTTTTTGGATTGCAGCGCTTTTGGTTGAATTTGTGAAGAAAAAACTTCAAATGTCTAAAAAAATAAATGCTTCTGAAAAAGTACTTGCCATTAAAGCGCTTAAGTTTTTAATTTTTGGTATTGCCGGTTTATACGCACTCAATTTAATTGGTATTGATATTACAACAATTACCGTTTTATCTGGTGCTATTGGTTTGGGATTAGGTTTTGGACTGCAAAAAATTGTATCTAATTTTATCAGTGGGATTATTCTATTACTAGATAAATCGATAAAGCCGGGGGACATTATCGCTTTTGGCGATTCTTTTGGCCAAGTGAAAAATTTAGAGGCGCGCTATGTTTCTATTGAAGCCCTTGATGGTAAAAAAATTCTTATTCCAAACGAATTTTTAATTACAAATCAGGTTGAAAACTGGTCTTTTGGCAACAATCGTGTTTGTATGGGGATACCTGTTGGGGTCAGTTATCAAGAAGATATTGAAAAAATTAAAGAGATGATGATTGATATTGCATCTAAAAACACAGAAGTTTTGTCTGATCCTCCCCCACGTGTATTTTTACGTGCCTTTGGAGAAAGTACGATCAATCTTGAATTACGCGCATGGATTGAAGATCCAT
>DPKF01000070.1 GCA_003542655.1 Holosporales bacterium | reverse complement strand
AATCAACAAATTTAAAAATGGGAAACGCTCATGGCAACATTAAAGGTAAAAATTTTATCCCATAATGGCTGTCAATTTGACGGTGAAATTGCATCGTTAAGAGCACCTTCAATAAATGGCCCCCTTGGTATTTTACCAAACCATATTCCCTTGATTACAACCTTAGTAAAAGGCGATTTGGTTTTGCATCAAGCCGATGGCGTGGATACAACAATTGCAATTGACGGTGGTGTATTAGACGTTAAGCAAGATGGTGTTACAATATTAATGTCATGAAACAAGACGTCAAAACAAAAATCATGATAGAGGTGTTTTAAACTAAAAAATTTACTTGCGTAAGAAAAATTAGTGATTATATATAATTTATGATAGAATGACCATAAATCAGGAGGGTTAAATGAAAAAAACAGGATATTTATTATTAGCGATATTAAATTGTAGCGTGGTGTTTGGAACAGCTGTACCAGCGGTTGAATTTTCTGGAAAGATTGACGGGTTCTTAATAACTCATAATGTTGCGCTCGTGCCAATTGGAGCCAGAGATTTTATTTATAGTGCTGTCGATTCGCCACTGGGTCAGGTTGTATCAAGTGCTGCAACAACGGTCATGTTTGGAATGGCTGCCTCAATAGCAAACCAATGTTCTAATAACTTGAGCCTTTCCTGTGGAATAGAGCATACTCCAAGTATTTTAAGTTCAGCACTTTTGATTGCACCATTAGCAATTGTAAGTAGTTGGACGTGGTATGTAAAACACGCAGCTTTTTACAAAAGTTCAAAGTGGGCGAAAGATGAATTTAAGAAAGATGTATTAAATGTTCTGACCATATTTGATGCCAACGGTCGTCATTTTAATACGTTCGAGTTAGAAAATTTTCTACAATTTGCATTAGGGCAATATACAGATAATTATAGAGCTGCTGGAAAGTTTAATAGAAATACCTTTATGGCCTCTCTTAAGAGGTACTAGTGAAACAGAGGAGAGCGCATATGAATAGAAGAAAAACTTTAAAATTTTTACTATGCTGTGGAATACTCGGTTCTGTATGTGCTTCTTCTACTTATGTGCACGATGAGGGAGCTATTATCGCCATTAACAATGATTTAGGAAGTGCTGTCGAAAAATATGGTGTCCGTGATGTTTCTGAGGTATTAAAGCTGCCTGAATATTTTGTAAACCGTTTTTTGTATGAAGGCGTCCCATATGATTGTATTATAAAGGCGCTTAAAGATTTTGAAAACAAGAACAATATACATCTAGAAGAGTTTTTAGCGCAGCAATATGAAATAATACAGATAGTTTCTCCCACTAAAAATGTTGACAGAGATTGGGAAGAAAAATTTCAAACGGCCGCTAAATCTCAACTTTTATTACCACAAGAATTTAAAAATCCGATCACGATTAATCAATACTTGTCCTTTTTACGAGGGATAGATCCTTTATGTGAGCCGTATTTACATGAAAGATTATGTTTATATTCAGTGTCGTTCCCTGCAAACGTTATAAATGCTGCAGATAATTATAGGGTGTATGAGGCCATTCGTGATTATTACAGGGCAGGTGGCGCGCCTTTATCTGTTCTTTTGGCTATAAAAGTTGCAGAGGAAAAGAAAAAAAAAGAAGCGGAGGAATGGCATTTGCCTTGGCCTTTTGGCAACCGAACTTCTTCAACGGCCTCATCTGCCCCATCCTCAAATGAAGGGACACCACCCAATAGATCTTTTGGGTCAACAACACCTGATGGAAAACCTGGTGAACGTCAGCCCTTACTTTCAGAAGCAGAACAACATAGGCCAGATGGCTTAAGGAGGCGTCATGTGGCATAAAAAGCGTTTGGACGTCATTCTCTAAATAACGCAGGTGTGAGAAAAGCCTTTATACCAAATCGCAATAATTATACACTGTAAGTGTTGATTCTTTTGTGCTGCGGGTATGACTAAAACTATAACGAAATTTTTTTGTCAAAGCTGTGGTGCAATGGCCAGTAAGTGGGGCGGAAAGTGTGACGCTTGTCATGAATGGAATACGCTTGTAGAGGAAAAAGTATCAAAAGTTGTTGCTAAAAAGGGCCGAAAATCCGAAGGCGTTCAAGCACAAAAAATATGTGATATTGATATTCATAATCATGAAGATTACCGCTTAAAAAGCCAGATTAATGAATTTGACCGTGTTTGTGGTGGCGGGTTAGTACCCGGATCTGTTGTTTTAATCGGCGGGGACCCTGGCATTGGAAAATCAACGCTTCTGCTTCAAGTAACATCCATTTTATCGGGTAAGCATACCTGTGCTTATGTATCGGGAGAAGAGGCGCCCGCACAAATTAAAATGCGTGGAGAACGGCTAAACCTTCATCAAAAAGATTACTGGCTGTTATGCGATACAAACCTTAATAGTATTTTGGATGAACTATATCGTATGAACGATCTTCAGGTTGTGGTCATGGATTCTATTCAGACTATGGCCCTTCAGGAAATAGAGTCTTCTGCGGGTAGTGTTTCGCAGGTTAAGGGGTGCACCCAAGAACTGATAAAATTTGCAAAAAAGAAGAACGTTATTGTTATTTTGGTCGGACATGTCACGAAAGAGGGCGCACTAGCAGGTCCCCGTGTTTTAGAACATATGGTTGATACCGTTTTATATTTTGAAGGGGAGCGTAATTATGATTATCGCTTGTTGCGTTCTATAAAAAACCGTTTTGGCCCAACAAATGAAATTGGTATTTTTTCTATGTGTGAAAAAGGGTTAGAGGAGGTTACAAATCCATCAGCTTTATTTTTACCCCACCATAAAGGGCAAGTTACAGGCACGTCTATTTTTGCGGGGTTAGAAGGCACAAGACCACTTTTATGTGAAATACAAGCGTTGGTTGCGCCAAGTTATTTAGCCGCACCACGCCGTAATGTTGTCGGGTGGGACCAAAATAGACTGTCTATGATTTTAGCCGTCTTAGAAACAAGATGTGGTTTGGGTTTAGGCAGTAAAGATGTTTTCTTAAATGTTGCAGGTGGCCTAAAAATAACAGAACCAGGATGCGATTTAGCGGTTGCAGCGGCCCTTATATCTGCCTTTAAAAATGAACCAACACCAAAGTCTACAGTTTATTTTGGGGAAATTGGGTTGTCGGGCGAAGTGCGTGCAACAGCGCACGCCGAGCAACGTATTAAGGAGGCGCAAAAATTGGGCTTCTCCTCAGTTTGCACTGCTGGTTCTTTAAAAGATATTAAAACAGATTTAGAAATAGTGCGTATTTATAATTTGCTAGAACTGATTTAAGAGCACAGCATTCTCTTTATTTTTGCATTTTACGCCATGCAGCAACATTTTGGTTATGGCCTTTAAGATCTTTAGAAAACGCGTGTCCACCTGTTCCATTGGCCACAAAATATAAGTTTTGTGTAAAGGCCGGTGATAAAACAGCTAAAATTGCTTTTTTACCAGGGCATGCAATAGGGCCTGGTGGCAATCCTTTATTCGTATAGGTGTTATACGGTGTGTCTGTTTGTAAGTCTATACGCGTTAATTGACGCTCTAACTTTTCACCTTGTGTCATGCCATAAATAACAGTTGGATCGCACTGAAGCGGCATATTGAGTTTTAGGCGGTTTAAATAGACACCTGCAATTTCGGCACGCTCATTAGAAATGCCGGTTTCTTTTTCTACTAAGGATGCAAGCGTTAAAAGGTCTTGATGGTTTTTGATATAGGGGTTCTTAAAAAAATCTTGGTCTATTTTCTTCAAGATTTTATCCATTTCTTGGCACATTCTATTTAAAATGGTTTGTCTTTTTTCACCAAAGGTATAAGCATAGGTTTCAGGTAAGATAAACCCTTCCTTTGGCACATGTGTAATAACACCTTCAAGTTGAGGCGTTTCATTCAGTAAGCGAATAATTTGCTTTACAGACATACCCTCTGTAACAGTAATAAATCGATAAGCATATAGGCTTGACGATAATGCCTGAATGATATCAAGCGGTGTCTTCTTGCCCGTAAAGACAAATTCACCGGCTTGCAATTTCCCGCGTTTATTTAATAGAACCGTTGCAACATAAGCACTAATGGGATGTTTTATTATTTTTTGTGCGGCTAGATTCTGTGCAATTTCTTGCAGAGAATCCCCTTTTTTCACAATAAAAAATTGAGGATCCCTAAATTCTGTAGGTGTTAGTACGCCGATAGGACTATATAAAGCGCAGATAATAAAAACGATACCAATAAAAATATATGTTAATATTTTAAACATAAGGGCCAAAATGAATCGTTTGCTATCATTCATTTTTGATCCCTCTTATGTTTTTGTGCGATTATTAAAATAGCCAACGAATATTAGCGGACGCCCTGTTTTCAGAAGGGCTATACGTACTGGTAATTGTCCCTGGGGTTGTTTTAATCTCTTTTAAAACAGCAAGGGAATATTCAACACCAACAAGAATAGAATCACTTAATTTATAAAGCATACCTGCACCGGGTAACATGCCAAAAGTACGTTTTGCAAGTTTTTTATTTTCTGCGCCACGTGCTAAATTTTTAAAATTAAGTTCAAAGGAATTTGATTCTAAAGAAAATTTACCGTAGGCAATAAGTTTGGGATTTGCTGCCATTCCAACCATGCCAGATATGCCCATAGAATTTTTATGGCTTACTGTGAGCTCTCCCTCGTCAATAATTGTGACCATTTTTTGTTTTGCTTTAAGAGAACGTCCTTCATAATACACTTCACCGCCCCATAACACTTTAGATGGCGTTAATTTCATATAACCAACGCCAAACCCATATGACATACCAATTTTTCTGAGTGTTGTTTCGTTTGCGCCACCTACCGTTTCATACTTGTGTTTTCCCGTTAGCAGATCTCCACCAGCCTTTAAGGACAAATAAATGCCAGTAAACGGTTCTTTAGCTTGCGTTATTTTTGTTGAAAGTAAACCGCATAGTAAAAGTGTTACTGCTTTTGCTGTTTGGTGTTTCATAGGGTGAACTCCGTTTATAAGATAAAAAATGTTAATTTTATCTTAAATTTTATCGGTAAGGGGTGCAAGTGTTTCTTTTTTATTTACTAGTCAAATAAGTTAATAAAAATAAAGGGAGGCATAATCGCCTCCAGGGCAATTGCATGAAATCTGA
>DPKF01000118.1 GCA_003542655.1 Holosporales bacterium | reverse complement strand
AAAGTACTAGAGGTAAACTCCTCCCCAGGATTAGAAGGCATTGAACATATTACCGAAAAAGATATTGCTGGATTAATGATAGAGAGCATCGAAAAAAATATCCGTGCCAAGAGAGAGTCAGAGCTGATTTTTTAAAAAGCATAAAATAGGCTGCTTATTAATAATCAGTTAAATCTATTAACGGTAATATAGGTATATGTTTTTTTCAATATGTGAAATACTTTTCAGTATGTTATGGTTAAAGTGTATATAAAATTTTACATAAGATTTTGTAATGGATAGCTTTACATGGAATAAGATTATTGCAGGTGTTTTATGTGCGCTCCTTGTGATAAAAATTGGTGATATGGCATCACATCGCATTATTCATGCAGAAAAACTGAGCACCCCATCATTCATTATAGAAACAGAAGCAATACAGACAAGTAGTGATAATATTCAACCAACAGGGCCTGCAGATATTACGCCCTTACTGGCAAATGCTAATATTGAAAATGGTTCAAATCTTTTTAAAAAATGTATGCAATGCCACACACCAAACAAAGGGGGCATGAATAAAGTAGGACCCAATCTATGGAACATCGTCATGCGCGATTACGGAGCAGAAGATGGTTTTTCTTATTCTGCAGCACTAAAAAACCTAAAAGGGCAAGAAAAATGGACAGTAGAACATTTAAATCACTTTTTGTATAAACCAACGCAATTTATAAAAGGCACAAAAATGTTTTTTGTTGGGCTTAAAAATGATCAAGACAGAGCTGACATTATTGCTTATTTAAATCAGCAAAGCGACAATCCTGTAAAGCTTTCCTAAAAACTGCTATCATAAGAAAAATATTTCAAAGAAATTTCTGTGAATACTATAAATACGCTGACAGCACAAGCACAAGATGATGGCATGCGTCTTGATGTCTTTTTATTAACGCATTTTCCAGAGGAGTCGCGTTCTTTGATTCAAATGTGGATTAAAACAGGAGCGGTCACATCCATTCCGGCGACAATCTTAAAAGCATCGCATAAAGTGCGCACGCACGAGATGTTTACCATTCATATCCCAGAGCCAATACCTGCACAGCCACAAGCGGTTAAAATAGATTTTGATATTGTTTATGAAGATAGTGATATTTTAGTCCTTAATAAACCAGCCGGATTGGTTGTTCATCCGGCTGCGGGTCACTATAATGATACCTTGGTAAATGGGCTACTTTATCACTGTAAAGATTTATCTGGTATTGGTGGTGTATTAAGGCCCGGCATTGTACACAGACTAGACAAAGATACATCAGGATTAATGGTTGTTGCAAAACACGATAAGGCACATAATGGTTTGGCAGATCAGTTTCAAGATAAGGGAACTGAAAATGGGCTATCTCGGCAATATATCGGCTTCACATGGGGGATGCCTCACCATACTGCAGGTGACATAAAAACGCACATAGCACGCGATCCACATAATAGGCAAAAAATGGCTGTTGTGGAATCTGGTGGAAAGTATGCGCATACGTATTACGAAACATTAGAATCTTACGGCAATAATATCCCGATCGATCAGCGCATTACGAAAATAAAATTCACCCTTTATACGGGCAGAACGCATCAAATAAGGGTTCATTGTCTCCATAATAAATTACCGATGATTGGTGACCCTTTATATGGAAAATCGGCAACAAAAGCACGTAAAAACATATGGTCAGATGACATTATAAATTTTCACCGTCAAGCGCTACACGCTTCTCACCTAAGCTTTACTCATCCCATTAATGGGAATTTTTTATCTTTTGATGCGCAGACGCCAAAGGATATGCAAGCATTAGAAAAGGATATCATAAACAATAGTCAATAATTTTTATGTATAAAAAAGTTGACAAAACTGACTAGTCATGACAATGTCAAACATTAAATTGTATTTTGTTAATGTAGGAAAAATGACAAGCAAATTTTTATCACTGTTTATAATAATTTGTACAACAGTTTCATGTCTGGGCATTGAAAATGATGGCCACCAAGCTTATATTGAACATATGGAGACCATGCGCTTGATTGCAGAATCTCTACAAAAAGGTGAAGTGCCACCTTCTGCATTAGGTGAACTAATTATTCCTGCTGGTTTAACAATGTCATTACCAACATTTACCGTTAAACCAGACGAGGATGGTAAAATCGATCATAATTGGATTGTGTCTTACAGTATGAATAGGCGTACATTGCGTACAGTCATAAGCGACACAGAGTACTGCACACTTCATATTTTTAAAGGGCTAAATTCTATTATATATCGCTGGTGTCCTGTAACTTAGCCTGCTATTCTGTAAAGAGTTTTGAAAAATTTGTTAGAATAATGACGATTACGCAAGAGCAATTAGACGATATTAAGCGCGCAAAAGTACAAGAATTTAAAACAAAGCGTCCAACTGTACAGGAACTTGAAGACGTATTATATGATGTGCACCCTGTTTTGGATCATGGGTTTGTTCGCGTTGTGGATTACTTGGGTGACGATAGCGCTATTGTTCAAGCGGCGCGTGTGTCTTACGGCCGTGGAACCAAGCAAAAAACACAAGATGCCGGTCTTATTAATTATTTAATGCGTCACCGTCACTCTACTCCTTTTGAAATGTGTGAAATCAAACTGCATGTTAAATTACCTATATTCATTGCGCGTCAATGGATTCGCCACCGCACAGCTAATGTAAATGAATATTCGGCACGGTATTCAATTTTAGATAATGAATTTTATATTCCAAAGCATGAACATCTTGCCGCACAGTCAGATATTAATAATCAAGGGCGTGGTAATTTAATTACAGGCGCTGATGCTGACAAAGTGTTAGAGCTGTTAAAGCGTGATGCTACACAATGTTATGATACTTATACACATTTATTGAATGAAGAAAATACAGATTCATCGCGTCAAGGGCTTGCCCGTGAACTCGCCAGAATGAATTTACCTGTGAATTTTTACACCCAATGGTATTGGAAAATAGACCTTCATAACTTGCTTCATTTCTTATCTTTACGTGCCGATTCCCACGCTCAATATGAAATTGCAGCTTATGCTGATGTTATTTTAGAAATGGTAAAAAAGTGGGTTCCTATAACTTATCAAGCCTTTTTAGACTATAAAAAAAATAGCGTTCATTTATCAGCAAAAGCTTTTGCTGTATTAAAAAGACGCTTACATGGTGAAAAAGTAGACCAAGAGAATTCAGGACTCAGTAAACGTGAGTGGTCTGAAATGATTGATATTATGGAAGCAGCGTAGTTAAGTTATGAAAAAAAAAATATTAATTCTTTGTGGCGGTCCTTCCACTGAACATGAAATCTCCATTCGCTCTGCTTATAATATTTATAAGCATTTAGATACTCATCTTTTTACACCCTTACTTGTGGGCATGTCGCGTGCCAAAAATTTTTATACCCTTACCTTTACTCAACTTGAAGAACTCTACATTAACTTTGGTTGTATCACAGATAACCTGTATCCACCCGCTGACTTAAATAAAATGGTAATTGATGTTTGTTTCCCCGTTTTGCACGGCGCAGGTGGAGAAGATGGTTGCATTCAAGGATATTTAGAGGTATTAAATATTCCTTATGTTGGAAATGGTGTGGCAGCTTCCGCTATTTGTATGGATAAAGATATAACAAAGCGGTTGCTTCAATCTCATGATTTACCTGTTGTTCCTTTTCTAACAATAAAACAAGCTGATGAGGTTTCATATGCGGTGGCGTCACAAAAACTTGGTAGTACCACTTTGTTTTTAAAATGTGTGAACCAAGGATCATCCATCGGTACATATAAAGTGCGCAGTGAACAAGAATATAATGAATGTTTACAAGAAGCTTTTACTTTTGGTCCAAAAGTGCTGATTGAAAAAGCAATACAAGGGCGGGAAATTGAATGTGCTGTAATCGGCAATACTGACCCTGAAACCTCTGTATTTGGGGAAATTATCCCACAAAATAATCATGAATTCTATGATTATAATGCCAAATATATAGATGCTGATGGCGCAAAGTTGACGATAGATGCACCGCTTAATGATGCAATAAAAAAACAGCTTTCACGTGTTGCAAGAAAAGCATTCAAAGCTTTAGATTGTGCTGGGCTTGCACGTATCGATTTTTTTGTTGATGCTCACGATACAATTTTTATTAATGAAATCAATACAATGCCAGGATTTACCAATATTAGTATGTACCCCCAATTGGTGATGCATAGTGGTATTAAATATCAAGACATTGTTACAAGGCTCATTCATTTGGCACAGGAACATTCTAAGAAGAATATATAAGCCCTAATTCGGGATTATTTTTTTGC
>DPKF01000080.1:10918-11421 GCA_003542655.1 Holosporales bacterium | reverse complement strand
TGCTCATAAAGATTTTTGCCATCAAGATTGCTATTAAGAACACCTTGTGTGGTTGCATCTAATAATAGTTTGTTTCGTGTATGTTGTCGGGTTCTGGCGATACGTACACGTTCAGCAATAATGGCGCTTGATTCACCGCAAATAATATTGGGGTTTTTAAGGTCTTCTGTTTTGACAGGATGAACATGTAAGATTATATCAAATCTATCCAGAAGCGGGCCTGAAATTTTTGATTGATAATCTTTAGCGCAGGTTGGCGCCCGGTGACACTGCTTTTCTTCCTGGCCGTAAAAACCGCACCTGCAGGGGTTCATCGCAGCGATTAATTGAATATTAGCTGGATACGTTATGTGGTTGTTAACGCGCGCAACGGCGATTTCATTCGTTTCTAAGGGCTGCCTTAAAGCTTCTAATGTTTGTCTGTTAAATTCGGGCATTTCATCCAAAAATAAAACACCGTGATGACTTAATGATATTTCGCCCGGTTTTGCTTTTGATCCGCC
>DPKF01000080.1:0-10794 GCA_003542655.1 Holosporales bacterium | reverse complement strand
CGCTTTGCCTGTGATTGCCCTTTTATTTCTTGAAAATCACCAAATTTTTTGTCCCGTTTTACCATCTGTATAGGTTCTGGTTGGCTTAAAACTTGCTGGCCCTTGAAGTGGTTCACGATTTGTATAATATTATCTGCGGCAAGAATAGGCATTTTACCTGCCCACGTTGCTTCTTTTGCGCATGCTTTTGGAATAATAATGCCTTGATTGTTTTCTGCTGCTTTAATAGCTGCCGGTAACACACCTGTAACGGCAGCGATGGTACCATCTAAACGAATTTCTCCAAGAACTATATATTTTTCCAACTCAAGTTTATCAACAATACCAAGGGCTGACATTAATCCAAGGGCTATGGGTAAGTCGTAATGCGAACCTTCTTTTTGTAAATCAGCGGGCGCTAAGTTTACGGTGATTCTCTGACAGGGGAGCGAAAAGCCAAGTGTTTGAAAGCAGGCCCTTATACGTTCTTTAGATTCGCTAACAGCCTTATTCGCAAGTCCCACAATAGCAAAGCTAGGCAGTCCTGGTGAAAACTGTATTTCAACCGTTACAATATTTGCTTTAACGCCCTCAAAGGCGACTGTATAAACTTTAGATATCATTTGATAACCGGCGGTGTTTCAAAACAATGAAAGGGGGCTGGCGACGGTAATGTCCACTCTAACGTATCAGCACTTTCACCCCAAGGATTCCCTGCTGCCTTTTTTTTATCCCAAAAAAGCATAAAAATAACAAATAAAAAGAAAAGTGCAGCAAAACCAGATAACGCACCACCATAAGAAGAGACTTTGTTCCACCCTGCATAAGCATCGGGGTAATCTGGAACACGCCTTGGCATACCAGCAAGACCTAAAAAATGTTGCGGTAAAAATAGTAAATTCACACCAATAAAGGTTAGCCAAAAATGAATTTTTCCTAAAGATTCGCGGTATTGATAACCGGACATTTTACTAATCCAGTAATAAAAACCAGAAAATAAAGAAAACACAGCGCCCATAGATAGAACGTAATGGAAATGGGCGACAACATAATATGTATCATGTAATGATCGGTTGATACCGCCATTGGCAAGAACAACACCGGTTAAACCACCAAACGTAAATAAAAGAATAAACCCTGTTGCAAATAGCATAGGCGTGTTAAACGTGATGCTGCCACCCCACATNNGCTTTAATGTTCGCGCTCATCCCGGTTGTAAACATATGATGCGCCCAAACAATGGATCCAAAAGCACCAATGGCAAGCATAGCGTAAACCATTGGTTTATAGCCAAATACTTTTTTTCGTGCAAATGTTGCAATAACCTGACTGATAATACCAAAACCAGGCAGAATCATGACATATACTTCCGGATGACCAAAAAACCAAAACAAATGTTGAAACAGTACAGGGTCACCACCTTTTGACGGTTCAAAAAAACTGGTTCCAAAATTACGGTCTGTTAATAACATCGTTAATCCACCTGCCAAAACGGGTAGTGTTAAAATTAATAAAAATGATGTAATCAACATGCCCCATACAAATAAAGGCATCTTAAACATGCCCATTCCAGGTGCACGCATATTAAAAATTGTTGTGACAAAATTAATGGCCCCAAGCACTGAAGAGACGCCAGCTAATAGCAGTGCTTGTATTAAAAAATCCACAGCCATATCATTGTGGCCTATTAATGACGATAATGGTGGATACATGGTCCACCCTGTTCCAATACCCATACCAACACATGCAGATAAGCAAAGCAGTATAAAGGATGGCACCAGCAACCAAAAACTAATATTGTTAAGTCTTGGAAATGCCATATCAGGGGCACCAATATGGAGCGGCACAAACCAATTGCCAAAACCACCAATAAGGCCTGGCATAACAACGTAGAAAACCATCACAAATCCATGCATGGTCATCACAACATTATACAGTTGGTAGTCTTGAAAAAATTCATTCCCCGGAATGGCTAGTTGAGTACGCATCAACATGGATAAAAAACCACCAAAAATAGCGCAAGCAATCGAAAATATTATATATAGGGTCCCTATATCTTTATGATTTGTTGACAGCAACCAACGGCGCCATCCCGTTGGGTGATCGTGTGCAGCCGCATTAGCCATTCTTATTTTCCTTTGTATCCGTTGTAACGTCAGTGACTGGTGTTGCTTGTTCTATTTGGGATGCATGCCATGCATCATATTCGCTTTGGGGAACAACTTTTACTGCAATTGGCATAAACCCATGGTCTTTACCACATAGTTCTGAACATTGCCCATAGTACATGCCCGGCTTATCAACGCGCATCCATGTTTCATTGGTGCGCCCTGGAATGCTATCAATTTTAATGCCAAAAGATGGAACAGCAAAACTGTGAATGACGTCTTGTGAAGTGACCAAAACACGCACCGTTTTTCCTTGGGGGATAATAAGTGGTTTATCAACATCTAGTAACCGCAATTGCCCAGGTTTTAAATCTTTTGTTGGAATCATATAGCTATCAAAAGCAATTGTTTTAGCCTCTTCATCATGTGGATATTCATAAGACCAATACCATTGATGGCCAATCACTTTAATGGTCATATCAGGATTTTCTATCTTATCAAATACATAAAGAATTTTCATTGATGGAATTAAAATAACCACCAGAATAAGAACTGGTATTACTGTCCAAGCTATTTCTAAAGCCGTATGGTGCGTAAACGTTTCTGGAACAGGGTTTTTTGATGCTCTAAATTTATAGATTGCATATCCTAATAGCAATACAACAACCAAGGCAATTGTGAAAATAATGTATAATAACAAGTTGTGCACGTCATTTATGACGTGCATAAGTGGCGATCTTGCTTCTTGAAAACCAATTTGCCATGGCTTTGGTATGCCTGAGCCAAAACCGTTAAAAAACGGGAAAAGTAACAGTCCAAGCAGTTTAAACATGCATATTGGCCTTTAAATAAAACTTACTAAAATTTTAGCATAGTAAGTTAAAATGGAGCAATCAGATGGATGGTGTTTCGTGTAATGTATGTTTTTGCTCATTAATATAAAAAGGGGAAATAAGACCGCTATAACATGCTAGGGCTAAATAGCTTTTCATAAATCAAAGATGGTAAAGAATCTCTGTTTTGTTTTGTTGCTGTAAAATTTAAAAAATTTGGATTGTTTTTATATTTTCGTGACCATATTTCATTGTCATGAACAATTGTTGCTATAAGCGGTTGTTTAACCTGCAATAATGAATCAATCGCAGGCAAAAAACGAGGCGATAAATTTTGCATGCGGCCAATTTCATCAAAAATAAAAAAATCACTTTCTTGATCCATACTCATATTCTGTATGTACGGGATAAGCTCATCTTCTATGGCGTCAATATTGACAGAAAATCTTGACATATATTTTAACGATAACCTACGGTTACAACAAGCGAGTAATGTCCCTTTATGTGAGGGCAAATAATGCAGTTTAAAACCAGACCTGATACCGCTATTGCGAATTTCTTTTACGATACAACCACGCACATTTTTATTATCTGTTGCACACTGTATAAGTATTTTCTCAAGAATTGTGCTTTTACCAATACCGGGTTCTCCGGACAAAATAATTTTCATTAGAGTCTCCAATACTATAGTCAACAATGTTTTAAAACAGCGCCACCAGTCGCACAGGTCCTTCAGTACAGCCACTTAATTTTGCTGGTAAAGCCATGACATAACATCCTAATAATGGTAAATCGTCAGGGATAAAGACATTTTCAACAATATATTTTCCTGAACCCAATATGGCATTATGAACCGGAAAGCCATCTTCAGGTCGGTCTGGAGACAGTGTATCAATGCCAAGGCCTTTAATACCCTGTTCGACTAAAAATTTAGCTGCATCACCTGATACAGATGGAAAAATATGATTATTATGATAACGCGTTGGGTTATCCCAACACTTGCCCCACCCCGTTTTAATCAGAACAAATGCGTTTTGAAATGAACTGTTTATAGACTGTAAATCAGCAACGGTGATCGTATAACGTTCATGCATTTTTGATGAAACATCAACAACGATAAGCGGCGCGCACAAATCATTTAAGTTAAGCGCTTCAACCGTTGCGCCACCGGGAACACAATGCGCCGGCGCATCAATATGTGTGCCAATCCCGCAGTACATTTTTAGTTGTTGCACACGAAATTTTATATCCGTGTCACACTGATCGTAATCCAGTTTGATCTCTTGTTTATAGCCGCACCCACCTGTCCAGGAGGGTGTTTTTTCCGTCAGTTTATGCGTTAAATCAACAATCTTATAAGGAAAAGACATCAATATTAAGCTTCAGCACTGCCATGACAATGTTTATATTTTTTGCCAGAGCCACAATAACAAGGGTCATTGCGACGAATCTTATCCTTCTGTGCAGCAATAGATGCCTTTAAATGACCAATAGCTTTCGTCAGCTCTTCTGCATTAAATTTTGATTCTGTTGAACCTGGCGTTAACTCAGCTAGTTTAGAAAAATCAATTTCAGGAAGTAATGCGGATTCAATTTCTTCATAAGATGAAATTGGTGTTGCATTCATATGGGCCATTGTTAGTGTGAATTCTTCTTTTAATCCAATCATCATTGTTTGAAATAATGCAAATGCTTCGCGCTTATATTCGTTTAACGGGTTGCCTTGTGCGTAAGCACGTAAATTTATACCTTGACGCAAATGATCCAAAGCTAATAAATGGTTTTTCCACTGTGAATCTAAAACACGCAATAAGGTATCTTTCTCAACGCGGCGCAACATATCGGCCCCCATTGTGCTTTCTTTTGCGTCCATATGTTCTTTAAATTCTTTTTCAATACGAACAAAAATTTCACGTTGTGATAAACCATCCGTATCAATCCATTGTTGTATAGGTATATCAAGTTTAAATATTCTACGTACTTCTTCATGAAAGGTCTTAACATCCCAAAGATCGGGTAATGTTTCTGGCGGTAGCGATGTATCAATAACGGCGTTTAAAGTATCTTCATAAAGTTCTGCAACTTCTGCGGATATATCATCAGACCCCATAATATCGCGACGTTGCCCGTAAATAACTTTACGTTGGTCATTCATGACATCATCATATTTTAACAGGTGCTTACGCATATCAAAGTTACGTGCTTCAACTTTTTGCTGTGCACGTGCAAGGGCTTTATTCATCCAAGAATGCGAAATAACTTCACCTTCCTGAGCCCCCATTTTGCGCAGTAAGTTAGCCATATTATCCGAACCAAAAATACGCATCAAATCATCTTCTAAAGAAATGAAAAATTTAGATGCGCCTGGGTCACCTTGACGACCCGTACGACCACGAAGTTGATTGTCGATACGGCGGCTTTCATGCCGTTCAGTTCCAATCACAAATAAACCGCCAGCAGCCAGTGCTTCTTGATGTTTTATCTGATTATCTGCAGTGATTTTTTCAATTGCTTTATCTTTTTCAGGCCCGTCTTCCATACCATCTGTTTCACGCTCTATACGCATTTCAAGGTTTCCACCAAGTTTAATATCTGTACCGCGCCCCGCCATGTTTGTTGCAATGGTAATAGATCCAGGGACACCGGCTTCAGCCACGATAAAGGCTTCTTGTTCATGATAACGAGCGTTTAAAACCTTATGTGGAATTTTTTCTTGCGTCAAAAGACTTGATAAAAATTCGGATCTTTCAATGCTGACTGTTCCAACTAAAACAGGTTGCTTACGCTCAAAACATTCCTTAATTTGCTTAATAAGGGCTTTATATTTTTCCGCCGCTGTTAAATAAACTTCATCATCGCTATCTAAACGAATAACCGGTACATTTGTGGGCACTTCAACAGCACGTAATTTATAAATTTCTTCAAATTCATCAGCTTCCGTAATAACTGTACCCGACATTCCCGATAGTTTAGGATACATTCTGAAAAAATTCTGATAGGTGATGGAGGCAAGCGTTTGGTTTTCTTGTTCAATATTGACGCCTTCTTTTGCCTCAATTGCTTGGTGAAGACCGTCGGAATAACGACGACCATCCATCATGCGGCCTGTAAACTCATCAATAATAATCACTTTACCATCTTTTACAATATAATCTGTGTCGCGTGTGAACAATTTATGGGCCTTCAATGCACAATTTATATGGTGCACAAGGCCAACATTTTGCATGTCATATAATGATTCACCTTGTGCAATTTTACGGAAAAATAGCTCTTTCTCTATTTTTTCAATACCCGATTCTGTTAAGGTGATGTTGCGCTGTTTTTCATCTTTTTCATAATCCTCAGTTGTCACAATTGACATTAGGTCATTGATAGACTTATATAATTCTGAAGAATCTTCAGCAGCCCCAGATATAATTAAAGGCGTTCTGGCTTCATCAATTAAAATGCTATCAACTTCATCCACAATCGCGAAATTAAACGGGCGCATTACCATATCTGACAAGCGAAATTTCATATTGTCGCGCAAAAGATCAAACCCAAATTCATGGTTTGTACCATAAGTTATATCTGCACCGTAATGGGTGCGTCGTGTGCTATCATTCAAACCGTGAATGATATAGCCTATTGATAGCCCTAAAAATTCGTACAATTTACCCATTGTTAACGCATCACGTTTTGCCAAATAATCGTTAACCGTTACAAGATGGACGCCTTTTCCGGTTAAAGCATTCAAGTAAAGGGGGAGTGTGGCAACAAGCGTTTTACCTTCACCCGTTTTCATTTCAATTAAAGTGCCTTGATGAAGGGCGATACCACCATGCATTTGAACATCAAAATGACGCATTTTAAAAACACGCTTTGATGCCTCACGAACAACTGCAAAGGCTTCTGGCAACAAATCATCTAAAGTTTCACCTGCATTTAATCTGCCTTTAAATTCATTCGTTTTTTCTTTTAAATCAGCATCAGAAAGAGCTTCAAAAGCAGGTTCATAAGCATTAATTTGATCGACTAATTTTTGATTTCTTTTCAACAATCTATCATTATTAGAGCCAATGATTTTTTTGATTATGTGTGCTAACATGCATCTCGCCTTTAAAGTTTATTAATTAAGCATTATAAATATACTTTAAAAGTATAGCGCATCTCTCCTTAAATTTCCAGAGGACTTAAGATGACTTGCACGCTTATTCGTAAAGTCTTTAAGCGTGACAGTAAGATACATATTTTTTACATTTTATTGTTTTTTTATCATGCCCTTTTGCTTATTACTGCTTTATCAAAATTAAAAAGAGCCTAGCTTCAAAAGCCGCTATGACAGTATCATAAACAATAAACCACTTTTGAAAACGCTATAAAAAACCAGCATATGACAAAAAAACAGAAAAATCGATTATCTTTTTTAATACTCATTTTTTTAATGATTTGTAGCATTGCGTTAATTATTATAAGTGCCTATAAAAATGACATCAGTTTTTTTGTCACCCCTTCAAAAATTAAAAATTATCAAAAAAATACTATGAATACATTTCGCCTAGGCGGCCGTATCAAGCCACACACACTGAGGCACGACGGTCATCAACACTCATTTATTGTGTTTGATGAAGACGCTGAAATAACAGTGCAAACAAAAGCACCGCTACCGCCTTTATTTAAAGATAACCAAGGTGTTGTCATAGAAGGATGTTTTTCAAAAGATCGTGATATTTTTTATGGCCGTAAAATTTTAGCAAAACATGATGAAAAATATATGCCAAAAGCATGCACAGAAAAAGAATAATACTTTAAGGTGCAAAATTCATTTTTGCACAATAGCTTTATATTACCTTGCTAATTTCAAGGTATTTCGTTAAAATGTATTCAGCAAAATATAAAAGGATCTAATGTATCATGATTGACGACAACCAACAAACTGAAACTTTAGAAATTGATGCTGATAGAAGTAAGGCAGACGGTTCACCACAAATCGCAGAACCTACATTGGAAGAACAGCTCATCGCTATGAAAGATCAGTGGCTACGATCGGTTGCCGAATGTGAAAATTTAAGACGTCGCTTTGAAAAAGAAAAAGAGGATGCCTTAAAATATGCAGCAACGCAATTTGCACGTGATATGATTGGCATTACAGATTTCTTAGAAAAAGCATTAGAAAGTATAGAAGATAAGGAAACTTTGTCAGATTCCATGAAAGCGTTTATTGAAGGCGTTGAGATGATAAAAAGAGAAATGCACAATGCATTTGATCGCCAGGGCGTTAGAAAAGTGGATCCTGACAATAAAACATTTAATCCAAATCTACATCAAGCCATGATTGAAGTAGAAAAGCATGAAGTAGAGCCAGGCAAAATAGTTGATATTATGCAACACGGTTATACAATGCACGATAGATTACTTCGGCCATCATTGGTATCTGTCGCTAAAAAATAGGTATATTTTAAATTAGAAACGAAATAAATATTGACGACTTCGCTCACGCAATTTATTTGTGGTATACTCTTATTATAATCTTATAACTATTATAGATATCGACTGTGGCACCACGCATAATTAACAGATCAAGACAGTTAGAACCCTGGCAAAGCTCAACGGCTGATCCTTATATTGAAATTGATGGTCTTGTTAAAAATTTCGGGCCTGTTCAGGCAGTAAAAGACGTTAGCCTATCTATTTATAAGGGCGAATTTTTTTCGCTTCTTGGTGGGTCTGGTTGCGGTAAAACAACATTGCTGCGCATGCTTGCTGGTTTTGAACAACCGACCCACGGACATATTTATATAGATGGTATTGATGTCACCAATGTGCCTGCCTATAAGCGTCCCGTTAATATGATGTTTCAGTCTTATGCACTTTTCCCCCATATGACCGTTTACCAAAATATCGCTTTTGGCTTGCAGCAAGATAATTTTTCAAAAACCCAAATTTATGAACGTGTTATGGATGCCTTACGTTTGGTACGTATGGAACAGTTTGAAGATAGAAAACCACATCAAATGTCTGGTGGTCAACGCCAACGCGTGGCTTTAGCCAGAAGTCTGGTCAAGCGCCCTAAATTATTATTACTTGACGAGCCGCTTGCTGCCCTTGATAAAAATCTACGAGAGCAAACGCAATTTGAGCTGGTTAATATTCAAGAAAGTTTAGGAGTAACCTTTATCATGGTAACCCATGATCAAGAAGAGGCCATGACAATGTCAACACGTATGGCCATTATGGACGAGGGGCACATCAGGCAAATTGGTGCGCCTCATGACATTTACGAATACCCTCAATCACGCTATGTTGCTGAATTTATAGGTTCTATGAATATTATAGAAGGTGTTGTTGTAGAGCAAACAGATGATTATGTTGATATAGATTCCCCAGAATTAGAAGGCATAACATTACGTGTAACAGATAGTCAAATTTTACCACTTGGAACCCGGGTTGCCGTTGCGATTAGGCCTGAAAAAGTTAAAATTAGCTTACAAGAACCAAAAAATAAAAATGCAAATTGTGTAAAAGGCTTTGTAAAAGAAATAGCCTATCTTGGTGATATGTCGGTTTATTATGTAGAGGTTCCATCAGGTGATATCATGCAGGCTGCTTTGCCAAATTTGTTAAGACTATCAGAACGTGACGTTAAGTGGGATGACGAAGTATACTTAACGTGGGGGGCTGACAACAGTGTAATTCTATCATCATGATGCATGATCTACGTTTAAAAATTAAGCTATACATTAAAGAATATCTGTATAAAGATGTTGCCTTTTATACTCCATATTTATGGCTAATTATTTTTTTAGCACTACCATTACTGATTATATTTAAAATTAGTTTCACACAAGCAACAATTGCCCTACCGCCCTTTACTGATATATTAGAATCCCCACAAGATGGTATTTTTCAATTTACAGTTACTTTAAAAAACTATATCAAAATTTTTACAGACAAGTTTTATATTGATGCCTTTGCATCCTCCATTGGCCTTGCTTTCGTATCTACATTTATAACACTTTGCCTAGGCTATATGATGGCTTATGGTATTTATAAAACAGATGAAAAATACCAATACATTCTGCTATTACTTGTGATGCTTCCCTTCTGGACGTCTTTTTTGGTGCGCGTGTATGCGTGGATGAACATGCTTAGTGGAAGCGGTATAATTAATCAACTATTAATTTCTTTAAACGTCATCACTTCTCCCCTACATATGCTAGATAATGCATATGCTGTTTGTTTAGGTATTGTATATTGTTACTTACCCTTTATGGTTTTACCAATATACACAAGCCTGGATAAAATTGACGAAAGCTACAGCGAAGCCGCTTCTGATTTGGGCGCAACCCCCAATAGAACATTTTGGAATATTATCATCCCCCTATCCAGACCTGGCATTTATACAGGATGTATTCTTGTTTTTATGCCAGCTATTGGCGAATTTGTTATTCCTGAGCTTCTGGGTGGCCCTGAAACCTTAACAATTGGGCGCGCCTTATGGTGGGAATTTTTCAATAATCGCGACTGGCCCCTTGCTTGTGCCCTGGGCTTTACAATTGTCTTAACGCTGGTTATACCGGTTATGATTTTCCAGCGCAAACAAAAAATAGACTAAAGAGATTCTACTCATTATGTTGTCAAATTTAACAGCATGTCATCATGCACCCCGAAATTTGAACCTGTCGTTAAGATGCGTATTTCGTGTAAAATGTTCATAAGCCCAATTCGGGATTAAAGTTATGACAGGATAAACTGGATAGCCGTGGATCGCTTGGTGGAGATGTTTGGCGCTATGTGCTTCAAAAAATATTAATCCAATTATTTTTTGTATTCCGTTAACTTATTTTTAAATATTGTGCGGTAGGATCAATATAGAGGGCCACTGATTTGGTGGA
>DPKF01000039.1 GCA_003542655.1 Holosporales bacterium | reverse complement strand
TAATAGACTGTTTAACTTTTTCAGGAATTACTTTTGTCATATCTGTATCAATATAACCGGGTGCAACAATATTTACTGTAATGCCTTTTTTAGCATTTTCTAAAGCTAAACTTTTAGCAAAACCAATAATCCCTGCTTTTGACGCACAATAGTTTGTTTGCCCCACTTGGCCTTTTAAAGCATTGATCGATGACAAAATCACAATGCGTCCAAATTGATTTTCACGCATTTTTTCTATCAATGGGCGCGTTACATAATAACACGAATTTAAATTAGTATTGATAACTTCATGCCACTGTTCATAAGTACTTTTATGCATAAAATTATCACGTATAATACCGGCATTATGTATTAATGTGTCTATAAAACCATATTGCTGTTGCAGTTTCGTAATAGCGTCTTGACACATCTTTGCATCCGAAACATCAAAACGGACAACAGGTATATTATTATCAAAAGAAAACTTTTCTGCACTTTCTTCATTTTCCACATAGTTAGCAAGAACTGTATAACCATCATTTTTTAGCTGCACAGCAATAGCAGCACCAATACCACGAATTCCACCCGTTACTAAAGCAACACGCATTTATATTTTTTTATTTTATTTACTAAGGTTAAGCTTAACGCTAAAGGTATTAAAAAAGAGTAAATGAAATGTTCATAATATTTATCAGCGAAAATCCGCTTTAGCGATTATTTTTCCAGAAAAGCCACTTTGTGTGTCATGCACCTGCACACTGCGTAATAAAGAATTGCATTCATACGCGAACATTGTTACAATTCAAACTATCACACATTCAAAGTTTAGGCCCCCTACGGCCGCCCGATGGATTGTTTCTGCAGTCTATAACGCTTTGAAGAGGTTTAATCGGTAAAGTATTAGGAGTATTTATTATGGCTATGCCAACTTTTACCATGCGTCAGCTTTTGGAAGCTGGTGTTCACTTCGGTCACACAGTGCGCCGTTGGAACCCAAAAATGGAACAATATATTTTTGGTGTCCGCAACAAAATTCACATTCTTGATTTACAGCAAACATACCCTATGCTAAACACTGCGCTTAAAGCGCTTCGTGATGTTAGTGCAAAAGGTGGGCGTGTTTTGTTCGTTGGAACAAAAGCACAAGCTGCTGATAAGGTTAAAGAAACAGCAAAAAAATGTGGTCAATATTATATTAATCACCGCTGGCTTGGCGGCATGATGACAAACTGGAAAACAGTGAATCAATCTATTAAACGGTTAAAAGAACTTGATGCTGAATTAGAAAATCCTGGTGCACTCACAAAAAAAGAAATTCTTAAATTACAACGTCACCGTCAAAAACTTGACTTGGTTATTGGTGGAATTCGTGAAATGGGCGGAATTCCAGATATTTTATTTGTGATCGATACTGTTAAGGAATCTATCGCTATTGAGGAAGCTAGACGTTTAGGTATTCCAATTGTTGGTGTCACAGATTCTAACGCGAATCCAGATCACATCACATACCCAATCCCGGGTAATGATGATGCTATTCGTGCTATCGATATGTACTGTAATCTTGCAGCTGATGCTGTTTTAGATGGTCTTCAAGCAGAAATGATCGCTGCTGGTGTTGATATTGGTGCATCTGCAATGCCTGAACTTGAAATAGAACAGGAAATCCAGGCCTAATTTTGGTTACAAGAACACGACAAAAGTAACCAGTTAAAACAGCTGGTTACTTTTTTTTAATTTATAAAGGAAAATACTATGTCACAAATTACATCTTTAATGGTTAAGTCTTTACGCGAACAAACAGGTGCAGGTATGATGGACTGTAAAAAAGCACTAACAGAGGTTGATGGCGACATTGACGCTGCTGTTGACTGGCTGCGGAAAAAGGGTTTATCTGCAGCTGCTAAGAAATCAGGTCGGGTAGCCTCTGAAGGGCTTGTTGCGATCGCTGCATCAGAAAAAAGTGCAGCTATTGTTGAAATTAACTCTGAAACAGATTTTTTGGCACGTGGTGAGCAGTTCCAAAACTTGGCAACGGCTGTTGCAAATTCTGCTTTAAAACATAAAGCAGAAAATGCTGAAAGCTTAAAAGAGTCTTCTTTTGATTCTGAAGCCGGCACAGTCGGTGCTGAAATTACCCGCCAAATTGGTATTATTGGTGAAAATCTAAACTTGCGTCGTGCTGAATATTTTTCTGTCAATTCAGGCGTCGTTTCAACATATATGCACACTGCAGTTGCCCCAAATCTTGGTAAAATTGGCGTTGTTGTTGCGTTAGAGTCTGCTGCTGATCAAGAAAAATTACAAGAACTTGGCAAAAAAATTGCTATGCATATTGCTGCAGCTGCACCACAAGCACTGCGCATTGAAGAAGTTAACCCAGAACTTGTAGAACGGGAAAAGACAATTCTTGAAGATCAGGCGCGTGCAAGTGGTCGCCCAGATAATGTTATTGAAAAAATGATTGAAGGCCGTATCCGCAAGTATTTTGAAGAAATCGTTTTGCTTGAACAAAATTACGTTATTGATGGCAAAACAAAAATTAAAGATGTTATTGCTGACGCTGCAAAAGAACTGGGTTCTGATATTCAATTAACTGCCTATGCCCGTTTTGTATTGGGTGAAGGTATTGAAAAAGAAGAAACAGACTTTGCCGCTGAAGTAAAAGCACAAGCTGGTCTATAATTTATCAGGGGCTTTAAAGCCCCTATTTTATACAGGATTGCTATTATGAATAAAGTCAAAAGAACAGTGCACAGCGTTAGACTGTCTAGTGACTCTTTCAAATATAGGGGGAGCATTTTTTGGCTTGTATTTTTCTTAGTTATTTTTTGTCCCATTGGTATATTGCTGCTTATAAGAAATTTGACCCGTATTAAAAATGATACAACCTATTACTTAGAATATTCAGGCAGTTGGAAGTGGGTATTTTTCTGGGGTATTTTCTTTTTTCCCATTGCGTTTATTTTGTTATTTTTCAACGGCCTATCTTTAATTGAAGAACAACAGGAAATAAGAAATGTGCAGCACAATAAGGACGATATCATTATCGATAGACAAAGATAATAAATTATGAGTTATAAACGTATACTATTAAAAATATCTGGTGAATCACTTTCTTGTACATCTCCTGATACAGAACAAACATTTGGCATAAATGAAGACATGCTGAATAAAGTTGTGATGGATATTATGTCTGTCCATGATAACGGCGTTCAGATTGCAATTGTTGTTGGAGGTGGAAACTTTTTTAGAGGGGCTAGCAGCTCGCTTCCAACACTAGACCGCGCAACGGCTGACTATGTTGGCATGCTTGCAACCGTCATGAATGCAACAGCGTTAAAAAGTGTTTTAGAACATCACGGAATTGAAGCGCGGCACATGTCAGCAATACCTGTTAGTGCTGTTGCAGAACCTTATATTCGTTCCCGCGCTATACAGCACATGAATAAAGGACGGGTCCTTATTTTTTCTGGTGGTACTGGAAATCCGTTTTTTACAACCGATACAGCAGCGGTTTTGCGTGCAAGCGAAATTGAATGCGATCTACTCCTGAAAGCCACAAAAGTAGACGGTATTTATTGTAGTGATCCTAAAAAAAATCAAAG
>DPKF01000196.1 GCA_003542655.1 Holosporales bacterium | reverse complement strand
TTATTGCATATTCTACAGATATTGAGATCGATTTAAATGCGTCACTGGGTAAACCCATGACCGTCTGTCTGAATATGCATAGCGGTAAACGCTATTTTTCTGGTGTTGTTGCACGATTTGAACAAATTCATACAACCGTTTTAGAGAAAAAGAAAAAACTTGTTGCATTTTATCACATACGCCTTGTTCCTAAATTTTGGTTACTAAAGCATTCAAAGGATTATCGTATTTTTCAAAAGAAATCTACTCAAGAGATTATTAAAACAATTATGGGGGAAAATCAAATTACAGATTTTTCTTATACGGCGAAAAAGGGCACGTCTAAAAAGCGTGAATTTTGTGTGCAGTATGATGAAAGTAATTTTGATTTTATTGTACGGTTATGTGAAGAAGACGGTGTTTTTTTTCATATTGAACATACAAACACAACGCATAAATTATATTTTGTTGATGCCGACACTGTGCCGAAAAAAATAGCAGGGGGTGAATTCTCGTATGCACAAAGAACCCCGTCATCGATGTTGATGAATACAATTTATGAGTGCGTGTCTGGAGAACAAGTTAAAGGGTCAAAGTTAAAGATAAGCGATTACAATTATTTAAAACCTGCAACACCTTTAAAGGCAGAAACCGCTGGAAAAAGTGTTGGGGGAACGTATTTTAATTACCCTGGTTTGTTTGAAGAAAAAGCTGATGGTGATACAAGGGCAAAAGATTTATTCGCCTCTTTAAGTTGGGCCGAAAAAACACTTCAAGGTACATCTAGCATTTCGGCACTTATGCCTTTCCAATCTTTTAAAATGAAGGATCATCCACGGAAATCTTTAAATGTTGAATATGTCGTTTGTCGCGTACGCCATAAAATTGCGCAAACACAGTTAAAGACTGATTCTGGCGAGTCTGGCTATGAGCGTACTTATGAAAATAATTTTTGGGCATATCCTTCTAAAGAAAAATGCAAGCCAGAACTGACACAAAAAAAACCACGGATACACAGTTTGCAAACAGCAACCGTTACAGGCCCTGATGGGGAAGAAATTTATTCTGATAAATATGGGCGCGTTAAAGTAAAATTTCATTGGGATAGCCGTGGCGAAGATAATGATAAAAGCTCATGCTGGATTCGGGTTGCGCAAAATTGGGCAGGAAGTTCATGGGGCGGCCTTGTATTGCCGCGCATTGGCATGGAGGTTGTTGTCTCATTTATGGACGGTGATCCTGATAGGCCGCTTATTATGGGGTGTGTCTATAATGGGGATAATATGCCCCCATATGAAGCAACAGAAAACACTAAATCAACCTTTATGACCAGCTCGTCTAAGGGAGATGAGGGGTATAATGAACTTTGTTTTGACGATAAAGCAGGATCTGAAGAGATTTATATTCATGCGCAAAAAGATATGAATGTTGTGATCGAAAATGAACGTACTGAAGAAATTGTCGAAAGTGATGATACCTTGACCATAACCGCGGGCAGTAAGACCATATCACTGGATGGAGAAGGCACAACTTATCTTCTGGAGATTAAAGATGGCGATAATAATCTTGAAATCAAAAAAGGGAATCATACCATTACGTTGTCGAAAGGTGATTTAACGATTGAAGTGACGGGTAAGATTGATATTACGGCCACAGATAATATAACGATATCGTCAGATAAGAAAGTAATGATCACAGGAAAAACAGGTGTTGACATTAAATCTGACGCTACTATTACGCACAAAGCTAAAAATATTGAAAGTACTGCTGATATTAATTGCAAAACCACTGCTAAAATGGTTTCTACAGAAGCAAGTGCTAGCCTTAAAATAAAGTCAGCTAAGATGGATTGTCTTATCGATGGCCCACTTATGAATAAAGCGGCTCTTATAACAACAACAGTAGATGGCGCGATGACCACCAAGGCCGGTGTGGTGACGACGATAGCAGATGGTCCGTGTACGATAAAGGGTGCTGTCACAACTGTTGGCGCCCAGGGTGCTGTCACGATTATGGCGCAGGGTGCTGCCACGGTTAAAGGTGCAGTTGTCATGCTGGGTTAAATATTATGACAATCATATTAGGTATAGATCCTGGTTTAGTGATAACAGGGTATGGAATCATTCGGCAAACGAATAATGCAATTACACCCCTTGCACATGGAGTTATCAAACCAAATGCGAAGGCACCCATGGCAGAGCGCTTAAAAATGCTCAGTTTGAAGCTGCTTGAAATAATAGAGATCTATCATCCAGACGAGGCGGCTATTGAAGAAACGTTTGTTAATAAAAATCCAGCGAGTGCTTTAAAACTTGGCATGGCACGTGGGGTTCTTGTTATGACGCCAGCACTTAAGGATATTCCTGTTTATGAATATGGTGCTAATAAAATAAAAAAAACAGTCGTTGGGGTAGGGCACGCTGATAAAGACCAAGTGATGATGATGGTTGGACGGTTATTGCCTAAAATAGGGGGTGCATTAACAGCCGATAGTGCGGATGCATTGGCAGTTGCTTTGTGTCACGCGCAACACGCTTTGCTTAGAAAAATATAATTTTATTCAATAAATGCGTTGACATGTTTCGTGAATAAGTGGTATTAATATAGTCAAAGTGAGTTTTAATTATACTAACGATTAGGTCGTAAAACGTAGATGTCAAATAGAATTAATGCAAAACATAAAATTGATCGTCGCCTAGGTGTTAACCTTTGGGGTCGCGCAAAAAGCCCTTTAAATACAAGAAATTATGGCCCAGGTCAACATGGTAAGGTTAGAGGTCGTCCTTCTGATTACGGTGTTCAGTTGCGTGCAAAGCAAAAATTAAAAGGTTACTATGGTAACGTTTCTGAAAAGCAATTCAAACGTCTCTATTTTGAAGCAGTAAGACGTCGTGGTGATACTTCAGAAAACCTGATTGAGCTGCTAGAACGCCGCCTAGATGCTGTTGTTTATCGCATGAAATTTGTATCTACAGTTTTCGCTGCACGTCAAATGGTAAATCATTGTCATATTTTAGTGAACGGACAACGTGTTAACATTCCTTCATACTCAGTAAAAGATGGGGATGAAATTCAGCTGATTGAACGTATGAAAGATAATGCAAACGTGATAATTGCTGTAGAATCTGGTGAACGTGAAGTGCCTGAGTATATTACAGTGGACCATAAAGCAATGAAAGGTACGTTTGTTCGTGGACCACAATTGCAAGATGTTCCTTATCCTGTCCAAATGGAACCACACTTAGTGGTTGAATTCTATTCACGTTAATTTGTGATAAATATTTTTTTCAAAGCCCCGTTTTGGGGCTTTTTTTATGGAGACTAAAATGCACCAACATACAGACGCTTGTAACCATCATCATGAACCAGAAGATAGACGCGTCATTCCCATCAACGATGAAGCAGGTTTTGAAGGGATGCGCAAAGCAGGTAAGTTGGCAGCACAGGTTTTAGACCATATAACGCCCTATATTAAAGCTGGTATTACAACAGGCGAAATTAATGATTTAGCCCATGATTTTATTATTAAAAACGGTGCACGTCCTGCACCACTTGGTTACCATGGGTTTCCAAAATCAGTATGCACGTCTTTAAATCATGTTGTCTGTCATGGTATTCCAGGGGATAAAAAATTAAAAACAGGTGATATTTTAAATGTGGATACAACGGTCGAGCTTGACGGTTGGCATGGGGACACAAGTCGCATGTTTGCTATTGGTAAAATTGGTGTGCGTGCTGAAAAATTAATTAATGTGACGTATGAAGCCATGATGCTTGCGATTGATATGGTCAAACCAGGCGTATTGCTTGGTGATATTGGGCACGCTATGCAAACATATGTTGAAAAAAATGGTTTTTCTGTTGTGCGTGATTTTTGTGGTCATGGTGTTGGTCGTGAAATGCACATGGCGCCATCAGTGCCGCATTATGGCAAACCTGGCACAGGAATTGAACTTAAAGAGGGGATGTTTTTTACGATTGAACCTATGGTCAATGCAGGTAAGTATCCCATTAAAGTTTTAGATGATCAATGGACTGCCGTGACACGTGATAAATCTTTATCGGCACAATTTGAACATTCTATGGGCGTTACAAAAAATGGTGTCGAGATTTTTACATTGTCTTAAGCCCCATTAACTTTTTATAAA
>DPKF01000181.1 GCA_003542655.1 Holosporales bacterium | reverse complement strand
AAAAAATAATCCAGAATTGGGGTTTTAAGGTAGCTTTGGGGGCCGTTAAAGGTAATATGACAATTGCACAAAGTGTCTCTGTTTTTAGAAAAAATTTTAACCGATACATTGTATGATTGATTGTATAAATAATTTTAAAAATGCTAAAATCTGAGGAAGAAATAGACGCCTTAGAGGCTAACCCGACAAAGGAATAAAAAACCTCATTATGACGTTTCAAAACAAGATAGGCTTTCGTTACAACCTATTTTTTAGGCTCCTTTTAGGTTTTCTGGTTGCCATAGGTGCCACCACATCGTTTAAGGCAGACATCGCAAGGACAATGGGCCATACTATCCCAACACTAGGCTCTATGAAAGCACAGGGAACAGGTGGTATAGTAAGCAGAGGCGGTGCTGCTGGACATAACAGAGCTGCACCCCGCTGCTGTTAAGTCTTCGGCTTTGCCACATGGTAATTCGAAAGAATTTAAAGGGAAAACCCATGCTTATGTGATAAGAAATGCAGATGGAAGCTTGCATAAAGTTGGGGAAAGTATGCAAGGCACTAATAAATTTGGCTTATCTAAACGTGCTGAAGAGCAAGCAAGGCGCTTACGACGAGATACTGGTGAAGATTTTAAAAGTGAAATTAGGAAAACCTTTGCAACAAAAAAAGAAGCCCGTGATTATGAAACGTGGTTGATACAAAACTTACGTAACAGGTATGGTGAAGACATGTTACCAGGCAATAAGGGAGTTCACTAATTATGCATGATCCGTTTAATAGAAAAATTGGTTTTATTGGTATTGCGCTTGTAAAAGGACGCTTATACAATGATATGCAGTCATGGAAAACTATAAAAATAGTACTCACCAAATTATTAGAAGATAACCACTATTTTCAAACAGATAAGTTCCTTTGGATTGGAATGGATTTCAGATATGGAACAGAAAATAATTTAAAAGTTGAATTTTCACGGATTAACAAAACCTATGGTGATTTGTGTGTTGCTATTGAATTAGACATGGCAATATTACAGTGGGCTGATAAGAATAATCTCACTTTACTTCATGATATTTTTATGATTGCCACCTTAGAGGCTTTATTACAAGTATGTGATAAATATAAATTACCAAAAGATGCCATTATTGAAGAACGTAAGAAATATAGCCAAATTCCCAATACAATTGAAGAATGCCAATGCTATGGGAACAGTTGAAGACGTGATGAACAGACCTTGCTTTATTAAAAGAATGGGGTCCAAGAACGCATGTTTCTGTGGCTGAACTACCAGCTGGTACAAGAACGACCTTTATGCATGGCAGAGCATTAAGCAAAAATGGTGAAAAAAGTCTTTCTGAATTTAGACCTGGTGAAGGTGTGCAATATTGTTTTAAAGAATTTAATGAAGCATGGGTTAAATTAACAAGCGAAATTCCAAAATAGAGAAATATAGTATGAATCAAGAAAAACTTAAAATTTTTGTCCAACTAATTGATAAAGCCATACATATAGCTAAAGAAAGAAAAAACACACTCAAAACACAAGAATTTTATGAAAAAGCAAAAAAAGCAGGTTGGTTTACACAAGAAGAAATTAATTTAGGAACAGACTATTTAGAACAGAAGTATGAATATATATTTCATTATAAATGGCTAGATGAAAATATTATTCGTGGATTAGAAATTTTAAAGCAAAAGAGTTTAAACAATAGTTGTTTTGAAAGAATAATTAAATATAAAAAAGGATATAGGGGAGGATTTGGGATGTCACGTGGTATGTCTGATTATAGTGACCATCTTTTTGGAGAAGGCGTGTGCAATAATGAAATTTATAACTCATGCTTAGCTGTTGAAAAATATTTTAATCATGAACTAGAATAACAATAATTAGGTACTTTACAATCACAATTAGATTCAGCATGAGCGCCGCAGTGGGGAAATTCGGCTCAAAATACAGTGAAAATATGTGTACATTAAAATAATGTACGAGAAGGACAAAATTTAGCCACTGTGCATTCATTACATAAGGGACGCTTACCTTTACATATATAGCGTCCGTGCAATATAAGCCAATGGTGCGCATGTTGAATATATTCTTTTGGAATAATAGGCAGTAATTGTTGCTCTGTTTGCAGAGGATTTTTTGCTTTTGTAAACCCAACTCTATTAGAAACGCGAAATATATGTGTGTCAACGGCAAGGGTGGGCTTTCCAAAGGCAATATTTAAAACAACATTTGCCGTTTTCCGGCCAACACCTGGAAGAGATTCTAAATCTTTTCTATTGTCAGGTACAATGCCATTAAATTGTTCAACCAATATTTCAGCAGCTTTAATAGCATTTTTTGCTTTTACATTATACAGACCAATTGTTTTGATATGCTCTTTAAGTCTATCTTCTCCAAGCCTTAGCATATCTGCAGGTGTTATGATTTCTCTAAACAGTTTTTCTGTCGCTTTATTAACGCCTTTATCTGTAGATTGGGCAGATAAGGCAACGGCCACAAGTAATGTATAGGTGTTCGTATACATTAAATCAGACTTTGGTTCAGGGTTGGCTGCCTGCCAAATTTTAAAAATCTCCCCAATATGCTTGTTTGAAGTAAACACCGTAACTTAGGACTTGAATACAAAAGTATGCTGCTTAGCTGTTTCCATTAAATAGCCAAACTTACCAGATGGGCCACCGTGACCAGCGCCCATTTCAGTATCCAACAATAATATATTATTATCTGTTTTAAGGTTGCGCAGTTTTGCAACCCATTTTGTAGGTTCCCAATATGTAACCCGAGGATCATTAATACCAGAGCTTACATAAATAGCCGGATAATTTTGTGCTGTTACATTGTCGTAAGGCGCGTACGTTAACATATAATCAAAATAGGCTTTATCTTCTGGATTCCCCCATTCATGATATTCACCAGGGGTTAGGGGAAGTGTCGCATCCATCATGGTATTGATGACATCAACAAAAGGCACCATCGCAAGCGCAGATTTAAATAAATCAGGCCGCATGTTAAGTGTTGCTCCAACCAACATGCCACCAGCACTGCCACCAGCAATTGTAATATTACCTTTTTGTGCATGGTTTGTTTTAATTAAATGCTCTGCACAGGCAATAAAATCGTCAAAGGTTTTTTTCTTTGTTTTTAATTTTGCCGCTTCATACCATGCACGCCCTAAATCACCACCACCCCGAATATGTGCGATGACAACAACATATCCTTTATTCAGTAAGGGCAGGAACGTGGCCCTAAAATTTGGGTCAATGGGATAACCATAAGATCCATAACCATATAAATAAGTTGGCGCTGTATTTAAGTCTATGCCTTTTTTATAAGCCAATGTGTAGGGTATGAAAACACCATCTTTTGAAGGTGCTTCAAGGCGTTTTGTCACATAGTTTTCTGTCTTAAAATTTGGGACTTCTCTCTGTTTGACGACTGCTTGATTGCCTGTTTTTAGATCAATTAATCGTGTTGCACTTGGTTGGATGAGGTTAGATAATGATATGCGCGCTTTACTGTCGTTATATTCCGTTTGTTGCAGGTTAAGCGTAAAACTTTCCATATTGAAAGGAATATCTTTAGTGGATCGTATTTTTCTATCCCATATTTTAAGAAAAGGCAGCCCCTTTTTTTTACCGGTATAAACAATATGCGAAGCATAAACAGCGTAATCTATAAGCGCACTTGTATCATTTAATGTGGCGATTTCAACAACCGCTTTTAAATTGATTGCCTGTGTATCTGATTTTTTAACAGATAAAAGACGTTTATTAGGCCCCTTATCATTGGTCATAATAATCCAGTCTCTTTCAGCAGATTCTAAATCATATTTAATATTTGTTTTTCGTGGTAGGGGGGTATATAACTTAAATTCTTTATCATCTAAATTATGAACGTAAACGATATTGTCTTTGGGGTCGCGCACATCAATAAACATGTGTTGTTTATCGGCTGATTTTCTGATGTTTACATGGTTTGTTACATCATCCTCTTTAAAGACGCATTTTTCTTCTACGGCCATATCATGAATAGCGCTTAAAAAATCGTAATAAAAAACTTGGTTTGCACGCCAATTTTCATCAACTTTTTGATAATAAAATCCTGAACAATCATTTAACCATACAAAGCCATTGCCAGATACATGGGTTAATTCTAATAGTAAGAATTCCATTGTTTTTGTATCCAGTATTTTAAGAACCAAGCGTTCTGACCCATCTTTATCATAGGCCGTTGCAATATAGCGATGATCAGGGGATACAGAAAATATTTGCAGACTAAAATAATCTAATTTTTCAGCCAGAACATTTTCATCAATCAACAATTCTGTTTTAGATGTTGGCAAATGTGTGCGCCAATGTTGATCGTAATTTTTACCCTTTAGTGTTTTTGAAAAATACGCATAATCATCTTTTATGACAGGGTATGTTTCATCATCCACATCAATAGATTCTAGTAATTCTTGATAAATGGAATTGGTTAAATCTTTATATTGATCAAAATACTGTTTTGTATAGGTGTTTTCAGCCTCAATATAAGATAGAATTTCAGGATCTGTCACGCCCGTATCTTGTGTCCAATTTTCCTGACGCAGCCAATGATAGTTATCTTGAAAGGCTTTTCCATGATAAATATGTTCATATTTTTTTTGTTGTGCTTTAGGCATGCTGGTCATGGGGATTCTTTCTGTGCGTGAAATGGACTCTGAACAAATAAACATACTCAATATTAAAAAATGCTTTTTTATCACGTGCTTGTATAAAAAAAAGGATAGGTTTATCTTAATACATAATCAACAAATTTAAAAATGGGAAA
>DPKF01000120.1 GCA_003542655.1 Holosporales bacterium | reverse complement strand
TTAAATAATGTGCGTCTGCGCCAGAATAGGCCTGTGTTTAAAGAGATGGGAATAACAGGGCAATTTAATTTTTGATATAAGAAAAATATGCCTGGTTGGCAATTTATTGGATCTTCGGGCATATTTCTACGGCCTTCTGGGTATATTAAAATACTGCGTTTTAGTGACATGTTTTGCTTTGCTTTGTCTAGCATGTGACGGATAGCAAGTATCCCCCTTTTTCGATCAACAAAAATTGAATTTAAGCGTAAATGATATAATCCTATGAGGGGAATATAGAACAGTTCTTTTTTTAAGACAAGGGCAAATTTATTAAGGAAAAAGTAGGGGAGAATCGTGTCTAAGGCAGATTGATGCTGGCATGCAAAAATAACTGGACCATTTTTTGTAAGGTGCTGAATGTGTTGTAAATTATGAAAATTTATTTTTAAGCCCACGATTTTCTTCAGAAGCAATAATGAAATTTTTGCCCAAAGATACCCAATTTTTTCTAAAAAAACACGTGGAAATATCCAGATGAACGGAAGGCACACCAGTAATAAACTGCAAGAAAAACTATAGAAGATAAGGTCAAATATTATAGATCTGATTTTTTTCAAAATAGTTATTTTTATATTAGCTTATGAAGGTTACTATAAAATAATTTTCTGGTGTTGTGTAGTGATATACATCTGCTTGTTAAATTTTCTTTAAGTGCTGCATTTAATATTATCTTATCTTTCTATAAATAAAGTAGGAGATCACAGTTAGACACGGTATAACAAATTTATAGCTTGTGAGAAATGGATACTTGGAGAAAAATCCTAAATTTTTTCTATGGTATTTATCATTGCTATCTGGACCCTCAATATTTTGTCTAACTGGTATGTTAACAATGTTATACGGAACAGATTGAGATTGTTCATCTGTTAAAGACTTTTGTTCTGCAGCTGCTTCAGTTGGGGGTTTTTGTTCTTCCGTTGCAGCCCTTGTTGCTATATCGCATTCATCCCATCTATCGCCACTTGCACATGCAATGCTACAATAAAAAGCCATACATAATATAAACTTCATAATAACTCCAAAAATAAGTTTACAGTATTAGAATGACTATTTTTTTATCATAAGGTCAAGCAGTTAGAGATAATTAAATTATTTTTTTATTCACTAGTGACGACTGTCTTTTCTAACGTTATAGTAATAGTATGCTTAGAAAAATTTCCACATGGTTTAATCAAAACCACAATCAACATTATACCCATAAGGCGGATAGGACACAGTATAAGTATTGTGACTATCAGGGCTGTAATAAAGAAGGTATACATAAGGCGCCACGGGCTGCCCAACAGATAGCCAATCATCACGATAGCAGTCAATGGTACTGGTTTTGTTTAGATCATGTGCGTGAATATAATGCATCTTGGCGTTTTTATAACGGGATGACAGAAGAACAAGCGCAACAATCTGTTTATGATGATCAACATTGGAATAAAGAAACCTGGGCAATAGGTTCTGATGCATCTGCAGCAGCTTATATGACGCAACCGTATATGTATCAAGACCCTTTTCAGATGTTTGCACACAATCAAAATGGTCATCATATTCAGCTAACGCAAGAACAACTTGAGTCTTTAAACATTTTGAAATTGTCTTATCCATACACATCTGATCAATTACAATCGGCTTATCGTACATTTGTAAAACGAAATCATCCTGATTTAAAGAAAACGAAGGATTCAGAAGAAAATATTCGTGCTATAAATAATGCCTGTCAAGTTTTAAAAAATTTATTAGAAAGAGAAAGAACATGTTAACGGGACAAAGTTTTATACCAGAAGGTTGTGTGAAAAACATGATTATCTTACTCCATGGTTATGGAGCGAGTGGTGATGATTTATTTGATATTGGCATGACATTATCTGACAATCTTCCAAATACGGCGATATACAGCCCTAATGCACCAAACGCCTTTGAAATGGGCGGCCCTGGGTACCAATGGTTTGGATTGCCAGATTTATCAAGCAGCACTTTAGAAGATGGCATACATAAAACGCTTCCAGTACTATTAGATTATATCGATATACTGGTTGAAAAACATAATATTTGCCATGAAGATGTTGCGTTGGTTGGCTTTAGCCAAGGTTGTATGATGGCGCTTGCTAGCCTTTATCACAGACCGCTTGCTGCAGTTGTTGGTTTATCTGGCATGTGGGTTAAACCTGGTGAACCTGAAGTTGAAAACGAAACTCCCGTACTGTTGGTCCATGGTACGCATGATATGATTGTTCCTTTTTCCACTATGGATTTTTCACAAATGATGTTAGAACGGGATGGTTTTCCTGTTGAAACTTTATCAAGGCCAGGCCTTGGACACGGTATAGACAATTATACAATTGATGCTATAGGTGAATTTTTAGAGCCTATACTTTTAAAAACGCACGCAACAATTCAGAAGGAGAAAACCTATGTCTAAAAATAAAATTGCTTTAATTGGTGGTGGCAACATTGGCGGCATACTGGCAGTTTTATCCGCACAACGGGAATTTGGGGACATTGCCATTGTTGATATTTTTGATGGTGTTGCTGCTGGTAAAGCCCTTGATATTATGCACGCCAATGCAGCAGATGGATTGAATACAAATCTATCTGGCACAACAGATTATAGTAATATTAAAGATGCTGATGTTGTGATTGTAACGGCAGGCTTTCCCCGTAAAGAGGGCATGTCGCGTGATGATCTTTTGCAAAAAAATGCTGAAGTGATACGCATCGTGGGTAAAAATATTAAAGAAATGGCCCCAAATTCTTTTGTTATTGTGATAACAAATCCCTTAGATATTATGGTTGGCATTATGCAAGACGCAACTGGTTTTGCACATAATAAAGTTGTCGGTATGGCTGGCATTTTAGATGCATCCCGTTTTAAAACATTTTTGGCAGAAAAATTAAATGTAGCTGTATCAGACATACAATCTTTTGTGCTTGGCGGCCACGGCGATTCTATGGTTCCTTTGCCCCGCTATACAACAATTGGTGGTATTCCTTTGCAACACTTTGTTGATAAAGGAAAACTATCACAAGAAGAACTGAATGCAATTATTGACCGTACCCGTAAGGGTGGGGGAGAAATTATTTCTCTCATGAAGGCTTCTGCTTATTTTGCACCAGCAGCTTCCGCCCTTAAGATGGCAAAAGCATATTTACATAATGAGCGTTCTATTTTACCCTGTGCGGCTTATTTAAATGGCGAATATGGCGTTAAAGGATTATATGTTGGCGTTCCTGCAATGATTGGTAAAAACGGCGTTGAGGAAGTGATCGAGCTTGATTTGAATGCAAGTGAACAATCTGAATTTGAAGCCTCTATTAATAGTGTTAAAGGGCTTATGGAAACGGTGCAAAAGCTAAACTTATAAAAAAATATTCGTATACGTGGGGCCCTATTCAAGGTAAATCTCAGATAGTTTTCTCACCTTATTGTTTTGTATATTCAGGAGTATAATCGTGTTATTGAAAAAAAATATCTTAATAATTATGGGTGGATTTGTCATTATCCAAATTCTCTTTACTGTTTTGTATTTTAAAAAAGTAGATATTTCAGAGAAAATGCCTGAAAAAGCAGACAATAAAGTAAACGGTCTTGAAGAAAATATGTCTGAGAGTGAATCTTATTTTAATGGCCATAAATTACTGCATCTGCGTTATTCAAATTTAGTAAACAATACTTACAAAGTTGATGTCTATTGGTTTCCAGACTTTTCAAGACCTATGGAACCAACAGGACCAGCTATTATAAACTTTAAACATACAAAAAATGAAGAAAATTCTTTTAATGTTTCAACTAACTTTTTCTCTTTACCCCGTACATTTTTTGCACAACATGAGATAGCAGATGAAACAGGGAAGATAAATAAGAAAAAAATAGCAGAAAAGCCCATATTGTATACTGAATATCCCACTTTAGGAAAAGAATTTACTCTAAACAATCAAAATTATAACCCGCCACCGTTTTTCTTTAAAGATGTAGATTTTGATGGAAAACAAGAACTTGTAATTGTGGATTTTGCTGCAGCACAACGTTTTGGAAATACTTATAAAGTTTATAAAATTTTCGAGGGGGGACTTAATCCACTTGATGATGTTACAAATGAGCAACCCTATGCTTCTTTTGATTCTATGACTAAATTTGATTATGACAAAAAGACTGTGACAATTCATTTTTCTGGTGGTGTCAATGACGCATTTCAAGAAACTTACCAATATAGTCCTGAAGGAAAGCACCATGAAAAAAATAAATTTATACGGCTCATGAATAATACGTCGTCAATATTAGCTCCACGCGATAGAGTGACTGAACCAAAATAATAATTTACTATACGGAGTTACGAATTTATGAATGTTCATGAATACCAAGCGAAGCAGTTATTAAAAGAGTACGGTCTTCCCGTATCTGATGGTGTTATGGTTGAATCTGTTTGTGACGCTGAAACGCAAGCTAATTTATTGAATAGCCCATTGATGGTTGTAAAAGCGCAAATTCATGCCGGTGGTCGCGGAAAAGCTGGTGGCGTTATCTTATGTCAGTCTGTTGCAGCAGTTAAAGCGGCAGCAGAAAAAATTTTAAACAAACCCCTTATCACACACCAAACAGGACCAGCTGGTCAAATTGTTAGACGCCTTTATATTGAAAATGGCGCCAATATTGAGCAGGAGTTTTATTTAAGTTTTGTTTTGGATCGTGCGCATGGGTGCATAACCATTATTTCAAGCCGTGAAGGGGGAACAGATATTGAAGAAATTGCCAAAATAAATCCTGAAAAAATTGTAAAAACACTTATTTATCCAACAACAGGTATTATGGATTATCAAATCCGTCATATTGCCAAAACCTACGGGCTTTGTGATAAAAATCACATCAAACAACTTGGTAATATTTTAACTAAATTGTATCAAATTCTTTTAGATAAAGACGCAGAGCTTATCGAAATCAACCCTTTTGTTCTAACGAAAGAAGGTTCTCTCCACTTGCTTGATGCCAAGGTGTCTTTTGAAGAAAATGCCTTATTTAAGCATCCTGATATTGAAGCCCTTCGGGATGCAAAAGAAGAAAACGCGCTAGAAACACTGGCCAGAGAACATA
>DPKF01000142.1 GCA_003542655.1 Holosporales bacterium | reverse complement strand
CCGGTAATAAATGCTTTCATTATTTATATTCCCCAACAGAAGTAATTTCCCAAAAATGATCAGAGATCTCATTATTTTTTTGAATGGTAACTGTGACCCATTTCCCATGATCTTGTAAGATGCTTTTATCGCCATAAACTAACCGCTGAGAACCTGTTGCATAATCATAGAGCGATGCAAAAACGATTTCTTGATTTTTATTCAGTTCAAGAATTTTATCAAAGTCATGTTCAAATGAATCATAAAGAGAAAGAGTGGTTTTAAAGTTTTTCAAAGATATATGGTGCAATTTGAATTTGTTTGATGTGCTCACCGTAAAATAGGGATGAGTCGTCACGGCTCTTGTTATCATTTGATTGCCCTGTAATGCCTTATTTTTAAAATTTGGCAGCGTTTCAAAGGATACAAACTTGGATACTAAAGAAGTTCCTAATATAAAGCACAATAAGGTTATGGCAATCGCATTTCCCTTTGCTGGTGTCGGATTTTCCTTTTTTGCAAAGGCCAAGCTAATCATAGCCCCTAAAAATGGAATAGCCACCATGAACGGTCTAATACCGCCATCTCTAAAAACAACACATGCAGAAAGACCAATCATAAATGCAAAAACGGCTAAAAATAGGAAGTCGTTTTTAAAGGCTACGCGCTTATGATAAATGCGATAAAGTAGGTATGCCCACCAAACACCACTAACAACACGTAACGCATATTTAAGCAAATCAGGACCAAAAGAGAAAAAATTTATAAAATAAAAACAAAATACACCAAAATAAAGAATCAATCCTTTCACTAAATTAAAGGGGTTTTCTTTGAAGCATTCCCAAGATGCTTGATAAAGAATTTTAGAATGCGTTAGTTCATTAGCATTTTTTAAGGATTCTAAAACGCGCGGATCGCTATAACAATAGTTCCAAAGCTTTCCACCATTCACTAAACCATAAAGCGTATGCGAAAAGTTAGAAAGGGCTGCATTTTGACTAGGATCACCAAAATAAAGTGGCAGTTTTATCATAAAAATAAATACTGTTATAAAGACAACAGTTGAAACGAATAAATCCTTTTTCCATGAAGTTGAAAAAGGCTTCAAATACACAAGGAATAATGCCCCTAGAAGAAGAAAATTGGGCCCTGCTCTTGTCATTAAGGCAACCGTTAAAGCAGCGATACCTATGTTGTAAATAAAGTGCTTTCGCTCAAACCATCCATTCCACAGCAATACAAAGCTTAATAATCCTAAGGTTAAACCCAGTATTTCAGATAATGTTGTATTGCCAAACATCCAAATATGATACAAAACATACAAAAAAGAGATAAGTGCAGAATATAGTCCAAATTTTTTATGAATAGCCTTCAAATATAGTGTAAAAGGAATGGCGCACATAATAGATTGTCCTATCATAGCGTACCAAAAATCATACCCAACCATTTTCATCCGTGCTGCGTAGAACAAGGCGTTTAATGGGCGACGCATATTCCAACTATCCAATTGACCAAAAAAATTAAAGTGATAAGAAATATGAAAGTATCCATAAGCATCAGAATAAGGAATAGATCCACCTATTGCAGAATATTGAGTATCAAAAAAAACAGGCAGTATAAACCCAAACCAGGAATTAAAAACAGGCAAAAGAACTGCTATTAATGCCAATATAGACCAAAACAAGCAATACGTCATATTAGACTGAGAATTTAAGTTTTTTATATGCATGCACAACCATCCTTAATAAAATGACACCATGTCTAAAACGCGAAATTTGTGTTTCCCCGTACGAACGCGCCTGATAACGAATAGGCACTTCAACAACTTTCATATTTAGTTTTGATGCACCGAAAATGAGTTCGAAATCTCCAAAAGGGTCAAAATCACCAAAAAATTCACGTTGCTTCATAATGCGCTTATAATCACTACCAAGAAACACTTTTGTGCCACAAAGCGTGTCAGTAAAACGTTGTGACAAAAGATATGAAAACAACCAAGAAAATGTTTTATTCGCCAAGAAATTTAAAAAGCGCATTGCTTGATCTTCCATAGGATATATTAGGCGCGTACCATTTACAAAATCTCCTTGCCCTGACGAAATAACCTGATAAAATTTTGGCAACTGTTCAGGCGGAACTGTTAAGTCTGCATCCAGGATCATAAAAACATCGCCAGTTGCTTTTGAAAAAGCTAAATGTACAGCGTCAGCTTTACCTTTTCCAGTTTGTTGGAATGCTTTTATATTTAAATCTGGGTAAGCTTCTTTAACCCGTAATACCTCTTCCCATGTGCCATCTTTGCTATGTCCTTCAACATAGATGATTTCGATATTGTCACAAAATTGAGGAAGCCGTTTAATTGCTGATTCAATATTTCCCTTTTCGTTACGGCATGGGATAACCACCGTTGCAGAGTATGGTTTTTTTTCATGGGTTTGATGCGGCCGCGCTACAACATATGTTCTAAGACAAAGACGCCGAAACCCGGGTAAAGTTCCAAAAAATTTGTTAAACACAATATCTAGCCCTAACAATGGAAAGGGTATGAATTGCCTATATTCTTTACGAATAACTTCAAACCCAGAAAGTTCTGCTATTTTTTCTATATCAGTTGTAGAGAGTAAATTTTGCTCTGGTTGTTTTACTTTTAGACCAACGGCCTCTGCTAATTTTAATAACCATTCCCAATGCTTTGTATAATAAGAAATAATTAAACGCGTATTAGAATGACAAAGGGCTTGAATGTTTTCAAACGTTTTTTGTATATCATCACATAGTCCAATTTGATCGGATAAAATAACCACATCAAATTTTTGCTTTCCAACGATAGGATGCTTTAAAATATCGATTTTATTATCAATATCATGATGTATAAAATTAAGGGACTGATATTTTTTAGCCGCAAATTCTACCATTTTTTGACTAATGTCAATACCAACACCCACAGCTGGATTTAAGCTAGCTAATAAATCACCATTACCAATACCCACTACCAACACATTTAAATCGGGCTCAACTAAAAATTTGTGAAATTTTCTATCATTGTGACGGAAGGTTCTATTAAAGATCGTGTATTGTGTTATTTTTGTAATATTTTTTTCAACAGTTTCAATATATTGCTTTTTTCTGTTACTTATTGTCATGATAAAAAACATTCCAGTTCGTTATTGATAAAAAAGGCTACACTTGAAAGGGGTCAATCAATAGCTTGAACCACAATAACACATGTGGTTATAACTTTGTAGTCTGAATTAGAAATCAGTTGGAAAGCTTGTTTAACTGGTGGTCGCAGGACAGATTAAAATCTGGTAATTATAATATTGAATATAAAACGCTGGGAAATTGCTGAGATTACGATGCAAAAATTCTATCTTTTTTCTAAAAAAAATAAATTATTTCAATCTGTTAAGAGTTTGTTAATACTTTAACTATATTCTGAATAAAGAACAAAGTTCTGCAGAAAGTTTTAACACATATTTTATAAATGGGTTGTATGTGTAAGGTGATCGCTCCACCGCCATGCCTTACACATTCAAATCATCAATTATGTCTTTAATTTTTCGCTGTAGAGGGACACATTTTTAATGTGGTATCTTCGATACGATGGAAAACAAAAGGCAGTCATGATTGAAAACGAATTTATTCGTCATCATAAATTATGGTGTGCGGGTAATGCTGCGCTCAGACCATGAGGGTCGGACGTTAATTATATATATTGAGGTACAATATGACTAACACGAAATTTAAAACAGGTAAATTGTTGCTATCTATGGCATCTGCCGCTGTCATTTTTATTGGCGGTTTGAATGAAGGTTATGGTGCAACATTGAACACTGAAGCGACCACCTTAAAAGAAGGATTTACGTCATCTACTGCTACTTCTACAGTTACAGTTGTTGGTGGAATTACTAAGGTAGCACCAGCTGTTGTTGCCGCTACAGCAACAACTACAGAACTTCACGTTCTTCATCTTAGAGAAGAAGGTGTTGAGTATACAGCAGGGCTTGCTTTAGGATCACATGCGCTTTGTACAAAACCTATTATTCACAATTTTGCCTATGTTGGACCTGACCAAACTGTTGCCGTTGCAATGACAATTGCACAAATATGTCCTGGTGATGTTCTTAAAATATTTATGGCTGCAGATGATACAGCTGCACCAACAACACTTACTGCAACTGCTTTAACTTGGGGTGCCTTCAGTGCGGCTGATAAATTAGTTTATGATGGTAGAGTTGCAAACATTATCTATTACGGCCCAAATTTGCCAACATATACACCGACAGCTGGTGTTAACTTTACATTTAAACAAACTTCCAAAGCTGCTGTTATGGCGATGATCAATAAAGTATAATTAACTATCTAATCTGCAAATGTATATTTTATGGACATAACTATCTAATTATAAAACCTAACTCGCTAAATTATGAATGCACAGTATAGCTTAATCTACTGAGTATTTTATGATTTAGTGAGTTTTTTAGATTCACGATAGCTCATCTGATATATAAAAAATATTTATGGACGTTTGCACATATAAATAACGGGGATAAGCAAAACGCCAACCAGTGCTCTTGCTATGTAAGCGCCCAAAACATAGGTCATGAAAATTGTATGCATATTCAGTGGCGTTTGCGCAAAAATGCTCCATGCCAGCACACTAAAAATCATATTATCCACAAAAGAGGATGACAGACTTGCACATAGTGTGCGTGCCCATAAAAAACGGGCCTGTGTCAATTTTTTTAAAAAGCTAAAAATTCCAATATCATAAAATTGGCTGATGCCAAAAGCGCATAAACTGGCAATAAAAATACGCGCCGATGGCACAAATAATGTTTGCATCGCATGATAGGCAGTATGTGAACATGGTGCGGGTACGTGCCCTAAGTCAACAATCATTAGAACAGCTGTGAGTAGTGTCGCAAAAAAACACAGATAAACATTGCGCCGTGCGGCCTTTGCCCCGTAAAACTCTGTAATAATATCTGTTGTTAAATAAAGTGTTGCAAATAAAACTGTACCAAGGGCTACAGGATCTTCTAATATATTATATTTACATAAACGTAAAACTTGAATATTGGCAAGAACGATAGCTAAAGCGTTGTACAGATATAAACCAACAAGACCGAACAGGCGTTGAGATAACAAAATACATATACCGCTTATCATAATAGAAATAAGGGTAACAATTTCAGGCGGTAATCCCTGTAATGCGTTGATGATTGTGACTATAAAATCATCAATATTAATCTGCATGCAAAATAACCTTCAGTAATGTGGCACATCAAAAACTTAGTACTGATGAATATACTATATTTACGTATGACAATACCATCAAAGAAATTTCTTTAAAACAGATTATCTGTTCCCTGTTTGTGGGCCCTTATACTTTAAAGCATGAAGATCAGAATTTTTTTTATAACCTTTATATAGTTTTCTGGCAATTATATTTAAAATAGGGTCTGTAACACCATTTAAAAATGCATAATTCATATTATCTTGCATATGATGAATTTGATGATGTTTTTTCGGGAGCAATATTCTTATTTTTTGTAGCGCGCTTATAATGACATGCCGTTTATCTGCATTATGGCACCAATAATGTGACACTTCAGCAAAGGAAGAAAAAATACCAAATGCAACTAAAAATAAATGCAAAAATAAAGATAGCGATATTGTGTATTGCAAGAAGATCAATATTCCAAGATAAGCAAATAGCCAAAACTTGGATCCAGATTCTATGAAATAAACCATAAGAGGGTGTCGTGTTTTATATTTTATACATCGATGATGCATATGAAAGGCGGCAATAAATGGCCCAAAAAAAGACGTATAATTTGTATTGTTATCCATATACATATGAACACCACCATTAATAAAATCTGTCAACACATAAGCAAAAATAATGCTTAACAGCATAAAAATGAAATCACCGCCATTGTTCACCTTAAAGCCTTCCCATAAATTTAAGAGCGATATAATTTGCATGCCGACAATACCGGTCGAGATAAGCATAAAGAATTTATTGTATACAATATTATGATGATACTTATTCATCGCGTGTTTAAATGTAAGCGTCCAAATAAACGCATCTTTTTTTAAGTTTCAAGGTCTGTCATATTTTTTTTAGCTCTTATGAAATAGGTAAAAAATATGGCAATCCGGTATACACAAGCTGAACGTGCAGGGTATGTTGATACATTTAAGACGAGTGGACTCTCTCAAACAGCGTTTTGCAAAACGCAAAATATTAGCTTTAAGTCATTTAACAATTGGGTCCGTTTAGATTCACAAGTCCGTTTAAAAAAGTGTTCAAGTTCAAGCGATTCAGGGGCACATTAAAGTGCGCCCCTTCGTCTAGAC
>DPKF01000204.1 GCA_003542655.1 Holosporales bacterium | reverse complement strand
TTAGGATAGTTATGGATTTTTCATTACAGCAAAAAAGATTAACCTATTTGCATGTGCAAAGAAATATTTTGGCTGGCATCGTGGCGGTTGGTTTGATTGTTTTGTTGCTACAAACTTGGTTGTTATTTTTCAAACAAGAGCGAGTTATTATCTCGCCCCCTGAGCTTAATCAAAGTTATTGGGTCGAGGGCCACAGGTTTTCTGCTAGCTACTTGGAAGAAATGGCAGTGTTTTTCAGCCACTTAATGTTGGATGTAACCGAGTCTAATGTTTTAGCGCAAGGTGATATTGTGCTGCGCTATGTGTTACCGGAGGCTTATGGCACGTTTAAAGCCAAAATATTAGATGATCGCATAAAACTTCAAAAGATGCAGCTATCTTTACATTTCACCCCAAAAACTATCGAGGTAGTTGCTGGGTTGGTAGTAGAGGTGGCAGGAGTCTTGGCGCATCATGTAGCATCTAGCAGGGTTGCGCAGTCTAACGACATTTACCGCATAACATTTGCCAACAAAAAAGGTCGATTATTTTTGGCGGCGTTTGAGCTGATTAAATCTGACAAGGAGTTGCCTGATGCGTAAAGCATTATATTTATTAGGATTAATTGCTGTGGTAGCAGCAGCTGATAACACCGTCGTTGCTAAAAAAACCGTAAGCCAAATTTTGTCGGTCAATCAAGAAGAAAGATTAACTGCTAACATTGCCGTTGATTATATGAATCGATTAGCAATGGCGGGTGATAAGATCGTTAGTATCTTTGGTGATGAAGGCACCTTTGTACATCAAGCAGATGATCATACCGGACAGGTATTTATTAAACCAACCGCCGATAATGGAACGCAGCCGTTAGCTATCACCATCATTACTGAAAATGGAGTAACTCAAGATTTAAATTTAGTGCCAAGCACCGCTAAAGCTGCCACGATTATTTTAAAATCAATAGCTAATCATAAGACACCAGCAGCATTAGGGTTGGCTCACCGAGATCTTAACCTGCAAGAACAATGGATCCATATTATCAAGCAAGCAGTGCTGGGTGAATTAGCCGTAGGTAGCAAAATTGTGCCCCCAAGAACAGTTGCTAATTTTAAGCTGCACCATGTAAAAAATTATGTAACTGGTGGTTATGTGGTTGAAGTGTGGCTGATTAAAAATAATACCCAAAAGCCGCTGGATGTTCTGGAAAAAACTTTTTTTACCCCCGGTGATTTAGCCATCAGCCTACAAACGCAGTCCTTAGAGCCTGGTGCTAAAACCTATTTGTATGTGGTGCGGGTGGCGCATGCTTAAAGACATTAAAAATCAACAATATGCTTTGTTGCTAGGGCTTATTGCCATATTGAGTGTTGCATTGATTGTGACATTAACCCTGGCGTTTCCTAACAAACGTACAGTCGTACCAGTCGTCGCTAAAACGCTGACAACCGGTGCTAATCGCACTAATGCGCAAGAGTTGTGGGTCCATGATTTTACTGCTAAAGCTGCAGTTACCAACAAAAGACTAGAGTTGATGGAGTTGGCACTTAATAATTTATTAAAACTAAATAAAGAGCCACCAGCCTTGGATAAAGTGCAAGCTACGGTGATGCCAGATGCGAGCGTTGATAGTTTAAAACATGAGTTGCAACGAGCGCAACAATTTCAAGAGGTGCAAGATTTACCGCTGGCAGGAAAGGATATGCCGATTGCAAGCTTTACTAGCCCGCAAGTTAAATTTCGATCGCATGAATTAAAAAAAATCAGTTTAACGCACAACCGAATTAAAACTTTAAAAACAGTGGATAACACTATTCCAGCCGGTGCTTTTGCCGAAGCTATCTTGTTGGGCGGAGTAGATGCCTCAACATCCATTCAAGCATCTGGGGACCCACGCCCGATTTTATTACGTTTAACCCATAAGGGTACTTTGCCAAGGCGTTTCCATTCGGATTTAGAAGGTTGCCACGCATTGGCAGCAGCTTATGGCGATATTTCTAGCGAGCGAGTTTTTATGCGCCTGGAGAAACTAAGCTGCGTGGAGCGTCGCACTGGTGAGGTCATTGATGTGGCCATTAATGGTTATGTGGCAGGTGAGGATGGACGTGCCGGCGTGCGTGGACTCGTGGTTGATAGGGCAGGTGAGAGTATGCGGCAAGCGATGGTTGGCGGGTTTTTTAGCAGTGTGGGCAAATTTTTAGGACAAGCTAAAGCACCGGTATTATTTGCCCCTGCAACTGGCTTGGCGCAAAGCCCAAGGCTTGATACAGCCGACATCTTTAAACAAAGTGCGGCCCATGGCATGGGCGGGGCTCTTGATAGATATGCTGATTTTTATATTAAAAGAGCAGAGCAAATGCAGCCGGTGATTCAAGTTGCAGCAGGGCGCAGAGTTGATTTAGTGTTTACCAAGGGGCTGGATTTTGCAGATAGTCACGACCGGCAAAGTTTAAGCCATATTAATGATCAAAAAAGGTATCAGGAAGTACAACAGCAAATTAATGGAGTAAGTGATGAGAGTAATATTTATCGTAATTAGCAGTTTATGGTTAATTGGATGTGGGGTTAGAGAGAATTTTGATTGTAAATATCAAGCAGGGGTTGGTTGTCGCTCGATAACTGAAGTTAATAGCATGGTTAACGATGGTGCCTTGACGAAAAAAAATACTGGATCTAACCTCGTGCCGATTAAATCATCATTAGTAGCAAACGGCAAGGTACAAAGAGTAACTGAGGAACATTTAAGAGTGTGGGTGGCACCACACCAAGATCACCTGGGGCATTTTCATGAAGGCTCGGTTATTCATACAGTATTAAAACCAGGATTTTGGCAAACAACATAAATATAGGGAGCAGGGATGCTAAATGCTTTAGGTAATAAAATTTTTAAATTTTTTGGTGAAAAAGATTTTGGCTTTAAAGAACAGACCCGCTTTGATGAAACTTTTGCTGAGTTTAAAAATTTTCATAGAATTTTAGATTTGTTTCCTTATGAACATTACGATCCTAAATATCAATTATTTTTTAATATGGATAGTGTAGGTTTTGTGCTGGAAATGCCACCGTTAGTTGGTGCTTCGGACGAGATGCAAAAAGAGGTAAGCGGCTTGTTTCAACATTTGTTGCCAGAGGGCAGCAGCTTACAATTCATGTTGTTTGCCGATCCAAATATTAATGATTGTCTTGATAAGTGGCAACAGTTGCGATCACATTCGGTTATGCAACAAATAGCAGCACTTCGAGTTGAACATCTTAAAAAATTTGCCTTTAAATCGCCGAGTGTTCCATATGCACTGCGGGATTTTAGGTGCATGGTGAGTTTTTCCCAAGCTGTCAGCACTAATCCGGTTACGCTTGCTAGCATCAATCAATTAAAACATCAATTAAAAACCACCTTTGAGATGTTAGGGTTGCCAGTTGGTATTTGGGCGCCGGATGATTTAATCAATACTATGAGTCGCATCATTAACATGAACCCGAATAAAAAATCTTGGCAAAAATCTTGGAATAATTTACAACATCTCAACGAGCAAATTGCAGATGTAGGTGCCGAGCTGCATGTTACTAAAGAACAATTAAGGCTGCAGCCAGGTGATATTGCGGTTAAAACTTACCAAGCAACCCAAATGCCAGCTCTTTGGTCGCTGCATGCTATGGGGCAATTAATTGGTGATGAAGAAAGGGATTTTGCCCAAATACCTTGCCCGTTTATTATTCACTACGGCGTGCATGTGCCAAAACAGGGAAAACCTCGTGCCCAGGTATTAACTAAAGCTACTTATGTTGAAAGGCAGGCATCCTCACCAATTGGCAAATACCTGCCAGCTATTCAAATTGAAGCTGAAGAATTAAAATTTGTACGAGAACAAATCGGTAAGGGTGAGCGGATTGTCCAAACCGAACTTAGTGTTACCTTATTATCCGATCCAAACATGCTACCCATGGCGGAACAAATTTTACTAAATTTGTATTTTAGTAAAGAGTATCAATTGCAGGCTAATAATTTATTTCATTTGCCGATGTTTTTAAGCTCGATGCCGATGATGTGGTCGCAAGATAGAGTGCAGGCATTAATCCATTATAAAAAATTAAAAACTACGTTATCAACCGAAGCTTCGAACTTATTGCCAATGCAAGGCGAGTGGAAGGGCACGCCAACCCTTGGCATGCTGCTTGGCGGCAGGCGGGGGCAACTTATGAGTTGGTATCCGTTTGATAATCAAGCTGGTAATTATAATGTTTGTG
>DPKF01000078.1 GCA_003542655.1 Holosporales bacterium | reverse complement strand
TGCGTTTAAAAGGACGGTTACCTTGTTTTATCCAGTAATGATGGCTGTGTTATAGCACGATCGAACGAGGTTAAGGATTTTGGCATTGAAATGAGCGCACCGCATTTTAAAATTAAACATCTTATTAAAGACCATAACATACATATTTTTTCATCCAATTTTGCGCTTTATTCGGATATGTCGCGTCGCATTATGGCGCTTTTAAAATCAATGACTCAACACATGGAGGTGTATTCTGTGGATGAAGCTTTTTTAGATTTTTCAGGTATTCAAAATCCTTATGCAGCGGCATTAGACATGCGCCAAAAAATTAGTCAAGGGCTTGGTCTGCCCATGAGTTTTGGTATTGCAAAAACAAAAACATTGACAAAAATAGCCAATAATTTAGCTAAAAAATCGGCAACTGGGGTGGTTGCGCTTTTACAAGACGATATTATTGATGACGTTTTAAAAATACTCACCGTTGATAAAGTATGGGGAATCGGCAAACAAACATCTTTAAGCTTAAGACAATGGGGATTTTACACAGCCTATGATTTAAAAACAGCGGATCCGCGTTATATGAGACAACGTTTTTCTGTTGTAACAGAGCGCATTGTGCGTGAACTGAATGGAATGCCATGTCTTTCATTTGAGGAGGTGCGCGACCCTAAAAAATCTATGCGTGTATCAAAAAGCTTTAGCCATAAAATTTATACGTTTGACCCTATAGAACAAGCATTATCAACATTTACCTCCTCCCTTTGTCAAAAATTAAGGGAACAAAAACAATGCACAAATGCTTTTTCTATATTTTTAAAAATAAAGACTGACACCCCGCAAGGTGACATTATATCAAAAGAAGTAAGTCTTCCAACTTTTACAAATAATACCTTTACAATCGTAAAGGCTGCCGTTCTTGCAGCAAAAAATTTGTTTAAAGAAAAGATACCTTATAAAGCAGTTGGGATTACCTGCTACAACTTGCAACCTGACAACATGCTAAAAGTAAAAAGGCTGTTCGGTGATGGACCTGATCATAATCAGGGAGCGACTAAAAGATCACAAGAAAAATCTTTAAAAGCAATGGACGCTGTGAATAAAAAGTTTGGCAAAGGATCCATCCGCTTATTATCAGAAGGATTGGATCAATCGTCGTGGACGGCATCCACTGATCACAAAAGCCAAGCCTTTACCACAAACTGGAAAGAATTGATGGTTGTTAAATGAAAAAACAGATTATCAATCGAAAAACATCTACTTTACCTTGCTCTATTTAGGACACGTTGTCTTGCTTCTTCCCTAGCCCTATCTTTTTCTGGCGACCAATCTTCAAGCTCAGCCTTGAAAAATTCAGTGTTTTTACGGAGAGTTTCTGAATAGCTATTTAGCTCATCTTCTAATTTTTTTCTTTTTGTATCAAAAATTTCTTTTTGAAGGTAAGTGAAAATAATTTGGTGTGCTCTATTAATAACGTCCACGAGATGTATTAAGCTAGTATTCATAATGTGTAGGGCGTGCGCAACACGAGCTGCGCGCGGTCTGTTTCTTAGAACATAACACATTGTATCATGTGAACTTGCATAATTATAAATACCGTTACCAACAAGAAATCCTCTAAAATCACTATCTTCTAATACCAGTTCCTTGGGATCCATCACACGAAAATCAATCACTTTAAGCTGTGGAAGCCTATCATCACATGAGGTAAAACCAAAATTTTCAGGATTATTAAGCAAATCACAAAGACGCATAGTACGTGTGATAATGTCTAATGCACTTTGTTGATGTATAAAATTTTGTGCAATTTCATCGGATTGTAGATTTTTTTCAAGTACATTCCAAGTTTCAATTTCAGCATTTTCAGAAATTTGTCGTCTTTGGTCAGCTAATGTGCCCCAAATATTTTGCCCATAAGCATCGTCACCACCAAGGCCTAAGCGCCCAGCAGCTTTTTGAAAAACATTAAATTCTCCCCTTTTAGTTTTGCTTACAAAACTGGCGTCTAATGTTGCAATGTATACATCCTCAGGGCTTTTTTCAAAAAAGTGCACTTCACAGCCAAAACCAAGAAGTTCTAGTATTTTATAGGCTAATAATTCTTGGGGGTTTACCAACTTTGGCGCTGTGCTTTTATCAGATAAGCGTCCTTCAGAATGTGTTTTTACATGGTAGAGTAGGGTGCTTCCATCAGGAAAAGTTACTTTAATACGTTCACCAAGTTGCACGCCACCTTGTTTGTCTAATGATGCTATTTTCGCAGCATGTGGATACAGTTCAGTGAAATATTTGATAGTCAGTATATCGAGACGATCAGCATGTACGGTTTCTCTTTGCCCTCTTACTCCAGCTACGGATCCATACAAGACCATAAATTCTTCGTCAAATCTTTTCTTCAACAAATAATTCATTTTGTTATGAATAACAGATATAGCTCTTGATTTCTGTGGTGCATCAAATTCAAGAGTAGGGTCTGCAAAAACATGCCACTCTATTCCCCATGAATTAATAATGTCTTCACCAATGACTGCAGCAAATCGTTCTTTGGTTAAAATTTCTGCTTGTCTTTGTGATACAAGCTGTCCTGGTGTTTGTTCAACAGTTTGTGTAGTAGAAGATTGAAGGGCAGAAGGCGTGTTTTCTATACTGGTGACGTCATCTCTTGGTCTTTTTGGCCTACGATCAGGGGTTTGTTCAGTAGCCTTCAGGGTATATGCAAAGCACACAACAAGACCTAAAAGGAAAATAATCTTATATCCTATTTTCATTATGAACCTCTTGTCAGAAAATGTCGTTTTCTTACTTATACCATTTTTATTCAGATAGATCTATTTCTGCCTTACAAACAAACAGAGGACTATAAAACATACCAATATATTAGTTATGTATTCATTAAAAACGATCATCATAGGCTAATTTTAGACAGGAAAATTCTCTCTAGGCGTTAGGCGCTTGTGACCAAAAGGCTATTTTGCGATGGTGTTTTTCCTTTAGTTTGGTTATAAACGTCTCATTATTGTCAAAAACTTTCCAGTCATATACTTGTGCTGCGTAGTCGAACGCTTTTTTTAAATCACTGACACCGTATTTGTAATATTTTGACTTTGCTTTATTTAAAATATCCCATACCAATGCTCTTCTCATCAATGTGGAGGCAAGGTATTTATTATTTTTGGCTAGTTCAGTTGATATTTTTCTAAGAGAGGAAGAGTATACATCATTTAATTGTTCTGCGTTTTTCAGGATCATTTCCTCCAATAAATCAAATTCTTTGACCTCATACAAAAAATCAATAGAAGAAGACAGATAAGGGAACTTCATACAAAGCTCTATCGCTTGAGCCTTGGTAGTTTGCCTTTGTTCCTTATTTGCATTTTTTAAGTAGCGCAAATAGTCCTGAGCACTTAAATTACTTTTGAATCGCTGCCACAATATTTCTTGTGCTTTTGAATCCATACCTTCTAACTGATGCGCTTCAATTAGTAACTCGGCTTTTTCATATTGATAATGACGACCGTTAATTTTTTCTAGCCATGCAATCGCTTCACGTCCTCTAAAAGCATTATTTAAACGTTTAGCGATTGCAAGAATGGTTTTATCGTCCATTTCTCCGCCAATGTGTTGCCAATGCTCATCCTCAATAGATATATATTCATCAACATCATTGCGTGCATCAGCAATGACTAAGCGAATGTCGAAATACAAATATGATTCGGGCGTAAGTTTTTTGAGTACAAGTTGTTCTAATGGTTTGTCAGCACCAAGTTTTAACGCAGCCTTACAATTGTAAAGAATATGGCCCCTGATACCATAATCATCATTTATACAAGCGTTAAAAATATAGTCTGCGACCTGATCGTGTGGAGTTTTTGCATCACAAAAGGCTTTGTCTAAAAGTGCATGCGTGTCGTAGTAACTCTGACTAATGTTACCTGATGAATCATCAGCATGTTCATATATCTTTCCGTCTATTGCAATGAGTTTTTGACATAACTCCAATGCAAGTGTGGCTTGGTCTTGTTGTAATAATTTTTCTATACCGTCATTGATATGATCAATTTTTTCTGACATACCATTGGCTTCGTAATAATCGAGAAATTTTTTGCTGCGTTTGATAGTATTAATACTGTTATTTATAATTTTTGCCAGCTCTTTTGGATCAAAAGATGCAATTTGCTGTTCGACTAAATTACAGAAATTCTTATCAGCGTGCAAAGTTTTGACAATGGTAAGCAAGCTTTCCTTGGATAGGTCATTTAAAATACTTTGTAATTTCTTGTTCATAAATTGACTCGTCTTTTTGTAAGTGAGCAGTCGAAACTGTATTTTATGTTCAAAGTGATGATTGTTGGTTAGTCGAAAAATTTAATTTTCTAGGATAATTAATTTTAAGATACGTTACAGACATGCAGGAATTCAAGTTTTTATGCTAAGTGAAAGTGTTTTTTTAATGCCGCATTTTTTAAGTTGATTGGATATCAAAAAAATATTTTATACCTTCCATCCATGGGAAAACCATTATTCCATCTATGTTTTTCTTATATGAATCATTTGAAAAGCAAACAAACTCTCCACCAACGAAATCGGCTTTTAATAAACGCAGTTCTTTCAAGTCATATTCACTTACATTCTCCTTACTTTTAATTTCAATAAATAGGGTTTTTTCTCCTGGCCTTTCTATAACCAGATCAATTTCAACACCATCTTTTGTCATATAGTAACTAAACCGATAGTCATCTTGTCTATAAGCGGATAGTTTCATACATTCTAATATGATAAAATGCTCAAAAATTTCACCATATTGATACGTACCTTTTTGAATTGGTAAAGATAGTTGACGTGATAAAGAGCGCTTTACACCCGTATCAAAAAAATAAAATTTTGGCTTTGATAAAAGTCTTTTCCTCACAGAATGTTGAAATCCTTCAAGGAAAAATCCAATCAAGGTGTCTTCTAATATAGAAAAATACTGTTTTATAGTTTTATCATCAACACCAACATCTAGTGAAATACGGTGAAAATTCACTATTTTCCCATTCATTTGAGCTGCAACTTCTAAAAATTTTCTAAAGGGGTCTAATTTTTTTATAAAATGTTCTGCCCAAATTTCTTCTTTTAAATATGTATGCGCATAAGCCTTTAAAAAAGAAATACAATCTTCGGTTTCCTCATAATGATAAATACTGGGTAATGTTCCAAAATTTAAACATTTATCAAGATTAAAATTCTTCCCAAGCTCTAAAAAGCTGAAAGGGTATAAATGATAGACGAACGCCCGTCCGGCAAGGAGGTTTGATGCACCCCCTTTTATTTTCCTTGCACTTGAACCCGTTAAAATAAAGTGTTTATTTCTTGTTTCTATCAGGTTGTGTACGGCGTCTAAAAGTTTTGGAACTTTTTGAACTTCATCAATGATCACATGCGTTACTTGGTTATCTAGGGCATCAACAAGATATTGTAATTCCTTTGGGTTTCGCGCAAATTTTTCCTCCAATTCTATATCTAATAAGTCTATAAGATACGCTTTTGGAAATGCACGTCTTATTAATGTGCTTTTCCCCGTATTTCTAGGTCCAAACAAAAAAAAGCTTTTATTTTTCGGTAATCTTAATAAACGATTTAACATGATTTCTAACTTTTTGAAATGACTCCTTTATTGTACGACTTTTTCGGAGCCGCGTCCATTATATTATCATGTTGATAAACCATTTATTTCAGTCTTTAGATGTGCTGTCCAAAAAGGATCGGTTTCGGACACCTCCTTACAACCTGTCCAAAAAATATATTGACAGACTTTTAAACAGATGTTATATTTAGGACAGCCTTTTTGGACTGATTTACCTTATTATGCCCCGTAATTTTTCCTATGTTCGTGTTTCAACGATTGAACAAAACCCTGATAACCAAATTAAAGAAATTGAATCGGCCGGTTTTATCATCGAACCGCACCGCATTATTAAGGAAACGGTATCTGGATCAATGCCAATTTCCAGGCGAAAAGGTTTTATGCGCTTGCTGGATAAAATGGAGGCAAGAGATGTTTTAATTGTGACCAAGCTTGACCGTCTTGGTCGGGACGCTATTGATGTCAGCCAAACTCTTGGAAAACTTGAAAAAATGAATATTCGTGTTCATTGTTTGGCTCTTGGCGGGGTTGACCTCACCAGTTCTGCTGGGAAAATGACCATGGGTATTATTAATGTGGTTGCTCAATTTGAAAGGGACTTATTGATTGAGCGCACACAATCTGGTCTTGCCAGAGCAAAATCAGATGGAAGAATCCTTGGTCGACCAAAAGTTTTATCAGAAGAAAAAATCTACCAGGCATTAAGGCAGATAGAGCAAGGAAAGTCTGTTGCCTCTATAGCAAGACACTTTAATATTAGCCGCCAAACCATTATGCGTATTCGGGATAATGTTAAAGAATAAAGATATTCTAAAAAAGATTGTTACCGTACGCGTTTATTTGTCAATGGCATTTTAATGAAATATGAATTGGAATTCACGGAGAATATTTTGTGTATTTGTAAAAAGGTATTATACTTCAATTATACAAAGAAAGTTCTCAAAGGAAACTGAGATGAAATATACTAAAAAACTAACAATAACGCTATTTGGTTTAACATTTCTTATAAACACAATAAGTGTAGATGCTGCTGCACGATATGGCATGCTGCATCGCTTTACTACAGGTACAGCAGCGTCAACTGCTGTGCAAGCTGTTCCATCTTTTGGATTATTTGAATCCAGGCGCTTTAATAGCGCTCAAGAGAATAAAAGATTTTGTTCAGAAAAAGATTTTGTTCAATTTCCGGACTTAGCTATACCACATCATATACTACTTAAGCATCAGAGAGAAAATTCCGATTCTTTTATACCGCCTACCGGAAAACATTATCGTCATCCTCTGTATAATATGAATATATATGAAGGTGCTAGAAAAATGTTTGGAGAAGAGCAATTTAATGCTATCACTCAAAATAGTCATACCGAAACCTATTTATTTCCAGATAGAAATGTTCCAAGATTAATTAAAAACTTTACGAGTCTTCCATTTTCTGCGTCTGGTTCATTATGGGCATATGCTAATCAAGAAGATTATACAAATAATGATCCATGTTGGAGTGGAAGCGCCTCAATGATTTCTCCATTTTGTGCAGTTACGGCTGCACATTGTTTGGTTGCTCACGAAAATGGCAAAATAAACATTCCAGAAATTTTTATTTTTGTACTACATCATAGTGGTAAATTATTCGCAAAAAGAGAGCAATGTGTTGGTTTTTTTGTTACTGATGCGTGGGAAAAAAAACAGACGAAGATTGGAAAACCTCCAGTTGAAGAAGACTATGGTCTTGTGTATTTTTCTCCGCTTGTTGATGTTAAACATGGTATTTTAAAAATAGAGAAAAAGAAAAAAAATCTTTCAAATAGGGATGTTCAAATTACTGGTTACCCAGGTGATAGTATGGAATTAAGGGCACGGCGTATATGGCCAAATAATTTAGATGACGACCATTTTGTTTATATGTTAAAACATCTGAATAATCTGCCTTCTTTTATGCGGAAATATATTTACAATAAGTTAAGTGTATTAAGTTACTTTGACAGTGATAGCTCTTATGCAGGTTGTTTATTGTACTCTAGTCATGGAAGAGTATTAGAAGACAACGGAAAAATGGTACGTTATGATGCTAATACTCTATCTGGTCAAAGTGGCGGCAATGGCGTAGATAGATTTTATTATACAGATAAGGCTACAAATGAAAGTGGAATGGTTTTAGATTTTTTGCACACCTTAGGAAGTGGGTGTCAAAAATTTGGTAATAGTGGTGTAAAAATAGACAGGTTTGTTTCTGATCAACTGTTGGAATGGCATAAAAAAGTAAAAGAAATTCTTGAAAAAAAATTTCAATATAATAGTTTTTCATCTTCAGCAACAAAAAAAGAAAATCTCACAACAGATGTTCAGCTCGCAAAAGCTGAAGGTGAACTCAATGCTAAAATTGATATGGTGAGGAACTTAATCGTTATGGGTTTGCCAGATGAACAAATTGCCAAAGCATCTGGTTTACCTCAAAAAAAAATAGAAGAAATTCGTGCAGGTATGACGGCCGCTGAATAATAAATGCATTTTAACATGCAACAAAATTAAACATGAAGGAAACATCATGAACTGTTCAAAAATTATCACTTCAATGCTGGCAATATTCACATTTGTGTTTTTCTATGAATATCTGATTCATGGTATTTGCCTTGAGAGTATTTATGAACAAACACCAGATTTATGGCGCACACATGACGCCATGAGTGATAAAATGCATTTTATGTTGCTAAACCAATTATTATATGCTGCTTCTTTCACACTTTTTTATGCTTATCTTAGCAAAAAAACAAATATTTTGTTAAAAGGGATAGAATATGGTGCATTTGTAGGTGTTATACTTTCAGGTGTACAAATAGGCACTTATGCGTATCTGCCCATTTCATTTGAACTGATGGCCTGCTGGGTGATCGTAACTTTTATTGAATCCCTTTTAGCAGGTGCTATTCTATCAATCATTTGGAGATGTTCTTTTTGTATTAAACGTAAGCGTCCAAGCAACCACA
>DPKF01000106.1 GCA_003542655.1 Holosporales bacterium | reverse complement strand
TACGTTGAGCTTCAAGTGTGCGCGCAGCGTCATTTGTAAATTTTTTGTTTATTTTCTTACCAATAGAATAGCTGTACTCAATGCCCCCTACAAGTTTATTGCAAAAGTGATGCTCTAGCCCAAAACCTGGTGCAAATGCAGGCACTATTTTTGAGATATTGGCAAGTTTTTCACCATTTGTTCCATTAATATAGCTTGCTGTATCTTTGCTCAATTCGACGCCTAATTTTGCATAAGCCATTGTTTTTTCTGAAAACACATGACCAATTTTTGGTGTAAGGCCAAACACAACGCCACGCTTATAGTCAACACGATTTTCTGTTGCCAAGTTTTGGTTTACAGTTTTTGTTGATTTATGTTTTGTTGTCGCATAAAGGTAAAGTTCACCACCAAGATAAAAATTTTCTTGCAGTAATTTGCCGTACCCTGTATGTAAACCGAAAGTTTGCCCTACTTTATATTTATTATATTCATTGTGAGCTGTAGCAGTTTTATCATTAAATTGTGTGGAGCGGCCCTCAGTTCCAGCACTGCCGCCAAAATAAAACCCTGTTAAAGAATCTGCAAACGCATATGTTTGTGTTGCAATTAAGGCAACATATAAGCTTTTTTTCATTTTTATTCTCCTAGTGGAAATTGCATGCCATAGCATAAGTGGAAATAATATAAGATATGTGGAATTATATATTTTATAAAATTAGAAGTCAAATTTTGCTTAAGTTGACTAATTTGATAGATTTTCGAACCAATTTAAAGTTTGCTATATTGATTACAAATAACGAACCACATTTTAACGGGCATTATCAATTGTAAAGTTGTCGATTTGTGGTTATTTAATAAAAAACCCACGAGGTGTAAACCTCGTGGGTCGTTTACAAGCAACTAAAACCACAGCCATCCTGACTGCGAATGCATTAGCTGCCTTCGGTGTTATACTTCTGTCTCCACCATACCTTGATGGCGTAAGATAATGAAATATGAGTCCGGGATAGACAAATTTCGCTTCTTACTGATGTCAGTATACCAAAAAAAAATAGTAATGAAAAGACTTTTTTGCAAAAAAAAGCAAACCATTGGTTGTTAATATAAAAAAGCATATAAAATGGCCAATGGATTATTGAAATGCGTTAATGATAGATTTTTCCGTTAAGAGTTCTGGTAATACGATTGGTTCGTCCTCTCCTGGCTTTCTTATGACATATAGCGGAATACTTTCACGTTTATGCTCTTGCAGGCTTTTTGTAATCAGGGGGTTATAGTGTGTCCAATCAGCCTCAATATATAAGACATTTTTTTCCTTAAATAATTTTTTAATTGTTTCTGATTCAATGACGGTTGATTTATTCACTTGGCACGTAATACACCACCTGGCCGTATAATTTATAAATACAGGACGGTTTGCCTGCAGTGCAGCCTCTATCACTTCTTTTGAAAATGCTTCTGGATGTTCAAGATTATGCTCATGACTAAATATGTTCATTAAAGGAATAATGGTAAAGGAAAGGCCAAAGGCAATTAAAAGTTCAAATCCTATTTTTTTAATAAACTGAATGCTGTAAATTTTAAAACTTTCAATAATTTTATTAATAATATACAAGATTGATAATAATAATAATCCATAAAAGATAGCAGATAGTGTTGGCGTTTTATAGCTATAGTTATATAAAGCCATCCATGCAAGGGCAATAAAAACATGGAATGATACTTTGTTTTGATCAGCACTATATAATCTAGCAAGAATCCATAAAGAGGTTAAGGCCATGATGAGTGGGAATAATAAAAGTGGGTTTAAACTTTCAAGAACCCAAAGTAACCACAAACATGCCGCCAGCATGGGTATAGATAAAAATTCTTTAAATTTTATCATCCATGGGCCAGGTTTTGGTAAATATTTTAAGTTCTTTGGCCATATCGCAAGTAACAAAAAGGGCAAGCTTAGACCAAGACTGAGCATTGTAAAGACACCAAAAGACTTTATATAAGACTGGCTAAGGCCTACAGCAATAGCAGTTCCCATGAAAGGAGCCGTACAAGGTGTTGCCACAATAGTTGTGAGGACCCCATTTAAAAAACTGGATGAGGCTTTAGATTGGTCGCGTCTTTGAAATTTATAAGATGGTGAAAAACCCTTAAATTCGAAAGAACCGAGCAAGTTTAAGGCAAGCAAGAAGAATATGGCTATCAGAAGGCACAGCATGGCGGGGGATTGTAATTGAAAGCCCCATCCAACAGAAATGCCTGCATTTTTCAATACACTAATACCAATGAATAAAGCCATAAAGCTAACAAAAACGCCTAATGTATAAGCCAATCCATGACGGAGTGTACTGGCACGCGTTGGTGCATAGTTCATTAAACTTAAAACTTTTAGGGATAAAACAGGAAACACACACGGCATTAAATTAAGAAAAATGCCGCCAATAAAGGCAAGAAATAACACGAATAATATGTTTTGCGGTGTTGGTGTATAGGGTGCATCAACAATCGGGTGATCTATTATATATGTTGTTGTTTCATTCTCATCCTCAATGGTTAAGTAACCATTAATGCGGTCAATTTTTTGCAACGGCTGGATTTTTAATTCTGTGTAAGAATCTTGAAAATTGTCTATATTTGTTTGATCAAGTATTTGTTTTGCATCGTATTCTATTTGATGGGTGTTTTTTGAAAAAAAATAGGCAGATTTAAGTCTACTGGTTTTTTTTGGAAATCTTAAGATAAGCCCATCATTAGTTTGATACACTTGTCCCTTAAATAAAAGTTGGGGTAGGGCGTCAACTATATTTTGTACGGCTTTAGTTGTCACAATTTCAGCATCTTTTAATGTGACTGTTACTGTTTCAGGGGCGCAGGCAGAGTGCTTACATGCAAGCCAATTGATATCAATAGAAATATCTTCTGGCGTCACACTGGCGTTTAAGTTTAATTGATAGACTAAGGAAAAAGGTTCGTCATATATAAAGGATGTTAATGGTGGCGTTCTCAGTAATTTGGGAGCAGGGTACCCTAAAAGAGAGGACGAGTCTTGTGTATTTGGTAATTTAAAATTTACTTTTGGTGGCATGCCTGAATCACCAGGATTTTCCCAATATAAATGCCAACCATTTTTAGGCTTAAAGGTGACAACAACGTAAAACTCTCCCCCTTGATCAGGCATATGCGTTGTTGCAATATGGACATCAGTTCTGTCAGAACTAAAATTTCCATAGAAACTAGAAGGAAG
>DPKF01000179.1 GCA_003542655.1 Holosporales bacterium | reverse complement strand
TCCACCAAATCAGTGGCCCTCTATATTTAAGATAACAGTATAAAACTTAAAAAATGGTTAAGAAAACAAAATATAAAACGATGGCTGACTGGTTGTTAATTGGCTTGACCTACGCACCCCTTATGTATTGATACGGTTACGCTAATCCGTGTACTGTAAAGATAAAGAGACCAATAAGAAATAACAAATGACACAATTAGCATGCTTTAAGGCTTATGATATACGTGGCAGTGTTCCGGATGAACTTAACGTAGAGCTTGTCTATAAAATTGGCATAGCATATGCAATAGAAATGAAGACAACAAAAGTGATTGTTGGCTATGACGGACGTTTAGAAAGCCCAGAAATTGTAGATGCGCTGATTAAAGGGCTAAATAGCCAAAATGTAGAGGTCATTAATATTGGCCTATGCGGCACAGAAGAAGTATATTTTCATACGTTTCATCAAGAAAAAAACGGCGTTGATGGTGGCATTATGGTAACGGCAAGCCATAACCCAAAAGGATATAATGGCCTTAAAATGGTGTCAAAGGGCGCGTATCCTATTTCTGGTGATACTGGGTTGAAATGCATTCATGACCGTGTGATTTCTATGGATTCAGGGCCATTTTTAAGTCTGCAGGCACATAATAGTAGTGTGGAAGATTATACTAAAGAGGATTATATAAAGCACTTACTGTCTTATGTAGATCGTAAAGCCCTAAAAGCTCTTAAAATTGTTGTTAATCCCGGTAATGGAACAGCGGGTCTTGCGCTTAAAGAATTAGAAAAGCATCTGCCCTTTGAATTTATTTATCTACATGAAAATGTAGATGGCACATTTCCAAATGGCATTCCTAATCCATTACTACCAGAAAACAGAGCGTCAACACAAAATGCGGTTCAAAAACATAAGGCAGATTTTGGTATTGCATGGGATGGTGATTTTGATCGCTGTTTCTTTTTTGATGAGAATGCACGTTTTATAGAGGGTTATTATATTGTGGGCCTTTTGGCGCAGGCATTTTTGCAAAAGCATAAAGGGGCAACTATTATTCATGATCCAAGGCTTATTTGGAATACAATTGATATCACGAACACTTTGGGGGGTAAGGCCATTCAAAGCAAAACCGGGCATTCCTTCATTAAACAAATAATGCGGCAGGAAGACGCAGTATATGGCGGAGAAATGAGCGCTCACCATTACTTCAAGGATTTTGCCTATTGTGATAGTGGTATGATCCCTTGGCTTTTAGTATCAGAACTCATCTCTATTAAGAATACACCCTTATCAAAAATGGTTGATGCGTGTATTGCTGCTTACCCCTGTAGCGGTGAAATTAACTATACAGTGGTGGACACAAAAAAAACCTTAGATAAAATTAGAAAATATTTTATCCCCTTAAACCCAATTGTTGATACTCAAGATGGATTAAGCATGAGCTTTGTGGATTGGCGTTTCAATGTACGTGCGTCAAATACGGAGCCTTTACTGAGATTAAATATTGAGGCTAAAAATAATATAAAACGTGTTCAGGAAAAAGTTTTAGAAATAGAACAGTTGATTAAAGGCTGATTTATAAGGATTTTTTGACCAGGTACAACAGCCTCAAACAACGCGCATTTTATATGTGTATAAAATGAAGAATTGACTTAAAAAAGCGTCTGTTAAAAATGACAGACGCTTTTTATTTAGTAAATATTTTATTCAGTTGTTAATGATTTCAGGATGTGTTCTTCATCATTTTGGCGCGCAAGAGCTATATCGATGGTCTCAACAATATTTTTCTTAAACTTCTTAGTTGCAACGTGTTCGCCTTCATGTGTTGAACATGTGATGTGTGATTGGCCTTCATGATTTAATTTAGAAAAAACCTGGCAACATCTTTGCATTTGCTCTGCACCATTTACAAAAATAGGATCTTTTGTCCCCATTTCATTATGTATAATCCATGGTAACGTTGTGGATTTGCTAACATCATCATTAAATTTACAATTTACAAAACCAATTGGTGGCGACATTGATGTTAATAAAGATTGTACCTGATCAAGTTCGTTGTTGCCTAAAACTTCTATGAACGTACTGGCTAAAAGTCCGCCTAAAGAATGTCCAACAAGCACAATATTTTCCATTGGGATATCATTGAATTGTGATTGAATTTTATCTATATTTTTAATAAATATTTCACGAAGAACTGGCAATAACTCCAATTCTTTTTTCGCAACGATATCTGCTTTATGACCGTTGTGCTTTTGTTTGTTGATATCATCTAAGACAACTTGTATTTTGTCATTAAATTCTGATAAGCCGGCAGCTTTGTAGTCTAAAACAAGAGTTTTGACAATTTCTTTTCCATTTTTATCTGTGCGCGCAAAATTTTTGTCAGCCCATTTCTGCGTTTCTGTAAAATCACGACCAAGTCCATGGAAGAAAACAAGTAGAATTGGTTTGTTCGCTTGTGGTTTTTTGACAAACTTTCCCTCATATTGAACAGTCGCTGACTCACAAGAAGCTTCTTCTGCAAATATAGTTTGTGGGGCAAGTGATACAGCACTGATGATTGATGCTGTTAAAAGACCTGTTTTTAAAATTGTATTGATATTCATTATTACTTTCTATCTAGTTACCAATAAATGCTAGTGTACATGAAAATTATCGAAAATCTATATTTTTTTCTCGTTATACTATTTGTCATGAAAACTTATTGACATTTGAAGGTGAACCCTACATAATTAAGCTAGTTTTTTATAAGAATTTATTTTTAGGAGTCTATTGTGGCGCGTCGTTGTATTGTAACAGGAAAAAGTGTGATGAGTGGTAATAATGTTAGCCATGCTAATAATCGCACGCGTCGTCGGTTTCTTCCAAATTTGCAACAAGTTTCATTGTTAAGTGATGCACTAGGTCATAAAGTTGGCATGCGCATCACAACAAGAGGGTTGCGTACAATTGAATTTCATGGTGGATTAGATGCTTATTTAACAAAAGCAAAATCATCTAAGTTAGCACCGGAATTGTTAAAATTGAAAAAGACAATTCTGAAACGCGTTGAAGCTAAAAAGCAAGGATAAACCCTTTTCATATTGTTTTTATTAAAGCGGCTTCGGTCGCTTTTTTAGTATCTGACGGGTTGATTTAGAAAATAGAGGGGGCATTTCAGATATAGGACTGGGGTCAATCTTCTTAATAAATAATCACAGAGGTGAGAGATTGATGATTAGTCCTAAGAAAATATTATTTTTCGGCTACAGCCAATTAGGTTATGATGCGTTTCAGTATTTAGTTAACCATTTTAGTGTTGTTGGTGCTGTAACGCATCACATAAATAAGGCAGAGCCATGTTGGTTTGATCTTGTTGAAGAACGCGCAGAAGAATATGGCATACCTGTTTTTAAACCTGAAATATCAGCATTAGAATCCTTTACAGAAACAGTTGAACAATTAAACCCTGATTTAATAATATCTGTTTATTATCGTTATATGATCCCTATGCGTATTTTAGACATTCCGCAGCTTGGTTCGTATAATATGCATGGATCTTTCCTGCCTCATTTTAGAGGATGCGCACCCATAAATTGGGCTATTGTTAAGGGGGCTAAAACGTCAGGCGTGACATTGCACGAGATGGTTGAAAAACCTGATGCGGGGGCTATTATAGCACAACGTTCTTGCATTATAGGCGACAATGAAACGGCTGGTGAATTGGTTGAAAAAATGAGACCATTAAGCCTTGAGATTTTAAAAACAGCTATTCCGAAAATTATAGACGGGACGCAGAAAAAAACATGCGTAGATATTAAAAAAGGTTCGTATTTTGGTCGAAGAAAACCTGACGATGGCTGCATTAACCCTTTAGAACAAACAGCACAGGAGGTTCATAACCTTGTTCGTGCACTGCAGCCTGCATCACAATATCCGTCTGCGTTTTTAGAAATAGATGGTCATAAATTTTTTGTTCACAAAACAGACGTTAGCGCACAGCCACAAAAAGAAAGTATACAAAATGTAAGTATTGGGGCGTTATATACCTTAAATGATCAAGAAAAATGGTTATATTGTAAAAATGGCACGTGGGTAAAACTTTGTGATATAACGCCTATGGCTATATTATAGTGGCCTTGTTGTCGTGAGCTTTGCACGCTAATCATTCGTAAAAATCAATAGAACTTTCTTTATCTGTATGATAGGATGAAAAAAGCGCCGTGGTGGCTCAGTGGTAGAGCACACCCTTGGTAAGGGTGAGGTCGAGAGTTCGATTCTCTCTCACGGCACCATTTAAATTTCATTAGGAGGTTTGCTTTCATCAACATGAATCTTGCAAAAATGGATCCAGCTATTGCCAAAGCCATTGATTTGGAATTATTGCGCCAGCGATCACAAATTGAGCTTATAGCCTCAGAAAATATCGTCTCAAAAGCTGTGATGGAAGCGCAGGGGTCTGTGCTGACAAATAAATATGCTGAGGGGTACCCTAATAAGCGTTACTATGGCGGATGTGAATATGTTGATATTGCCGAATCTTTAGCGATTGAGCGTGTTTGCAAGTTATTTGATTGTCAGTTTGCTAATGTGCAACCACATTCTGGCGCGCAGGCCAATACAGCCGTGATGTTAGCTTTGTTACAACCAGGCGATACATTTATGGGCATGTCTTTGGATTCTGGTGGCCACTTAACACATGGATGTAAGGTGACCCTTTCAGGGAAGTGGTTTAATGCCGTTCCCTATGATGTAAGCCCTGATACGTATAGAATTGATTATGATCAAGTTGAAAAATTAGCCTTAGAGCATAAACCTAAACTTATTATTGCGGGTGGTTCTGCTTACCCCCGTAGGATAGATTTTAAAAGATTTCGTGAAATTGCTGATAAAATAGGCGCCTATTTTATGGTAGATATGGCACATTTTGCAGGTCTTGTTGCTGGTGGTGAATTTCCATCTCCTCTGCCGTATGCAGATATTGTCACATCGACAACGCATAAAACGCTTCGTGGTCCTCGTGGCGGTATTATTTTATCGAATAATGTTGAGCTTGGAAAAAAAATCAACTCCGCTGTTTTCCCGGGCATTCAAGGTGGCCCATTAATGCATGTTATTGCAGCAAAAGCCGTTGCTTTTCATGAAGCTTTACAGCCCGAATTTAAGACGTATATAAAGCAAGTTGTTTTAAATGCAGCAGCTTTAAGCAGTCGCCTTATTGAAAAGGGTATTGTGGTGACGTCTGGTGGGACAGATTCACATCTTCTTTTGGTTGATTTGCGTGGGCATGGTATTACAGGAAAAGCGCTATGTGACGCAATGGAATTGGCGAGTCTTACGTGTAATAAAAATAGTATTCCTTTTGACTTGACGCCACCATCAGTGACGTCTGGTATTCGTATTGGAACACCTGCATGTACAACGCGCGGCTTTAAAGAGAAAGAGTTTATTCAAGTGGCCGATTGGATTGTTGACATTGTAGAGGCTTTAAAGGCAAATGAAATAGAAAATGTTATTGTGCGCATTAAGAAAGAAGTAGCAAAATTACTGGAACAATTTCCAATATATTAAAGAAAAGAGAAATACAATGATGGATTTGATTTCTAACCTATCTGCTTGGCACTGGTTAATTCTTGGTGTGGTTTTAATTGGGCTAGAGTCGTTAGCGCCAATTGCTTATCTTATGTGGTTTGGCTGCGCTGCTGTGCTTCAGGGTATCTTGACGTATGTTTTTTCTATGGATTCTATGACCCAAATTATGCTTTATACCGTTTTATCTGTTTCTGTGACTGTTTTGGGGCGTCGTTTTGTGCCGATTAATATTAAACAATCAGATCAAAAAAATATGAATCGCCGTCAAGACAGTATGATTGGTAAAAAAATCACCCTTACAAATGCTATTGTTGATGGTCATACACAGGTAAAAATTGGTGATTCTGTCTGGAATGCTAAAGGCCCAGAGGCACCCATTGGCGCGCATATGATTGTTGTGGCCGTTGAAGGCGTTAAACTTGTTTTGGAACCTATTGTATAAGTAATCTTTAGATTTTAAAAATTAAGTATTGACGAAATGATGTCAAATAGCTGATAATTAAGCATGAGAAACACGGATGTGTTGATATATGTGGGCGGTTAGCTCAGCGGTAGAGCGTCTCGTTTACACCGAGAGGGTCGGGAGTTCAATCCTCTCACCGCCCACCATTTTTTTTGATCCTTATGAAAATAGTTCTTCTTATTTTTGCTAACATTTTTCTTGCATCATGCGGTGTAAAAAATATGCCCGAACATCCCGAAGGTTCCAGGTATCCAAACACATATCCTGAAGAAATAGAAAACGACGAGTAGGTGTCTTATGCGTATTGCAACTTGGAATGTTAATTCTATTCGCTCGCGTTTAGAACATGTTACAAGGTGGTTAAAAGATACTCAAATTGATGTCTTATTATTGCAAGAATTAAAATGCCAAAATCATGATTTTCCTGAAGAATTTTTTTCTGATTTGGGATACAATACAGCTATTTTTGGACAAAAAACGTATAATGGTGTTGCCATTATTGCCAAGAAACCAATTGGGGATATTCAATTAAACATTCCAAATTTTGAGGACGAGCAGTCGCGTTATATAGAAGCTGTTATTGGTACTAAGCGTTATGTCAGTGTATATGTACCAAATGGATCCGAAGTGGGCTCGGAAAAATATGATTATAAAATGTGCTTCTTATCTGCGTTAAAACATCATATGAAACATCTTTTAACGTATAAAGAAGAATTGATTATAGGGGGTGACTTTAACATAGCACCAGATGGCTTGGATGTATATGATCCAATAAAGTGGAAAGATCGTATTTTATGCTCTGTTCCTGAACGATTAAAATTAAACGAATTATTAAATTTAGGCTACACTGATGCTTTTAGGGCATTGTACCCAACTGAAAAAGGGTTCACCTGGTGGGACTATAGGGCAGGATCTTTTCAACAAAATAAGGGTATGCGTATAGACCATTTTTTACTATCCCCAGAGG
>DPKF01000190.1 GCA_003542655.1 Holosporales bacterium | reverse complement strand
TTGGTCTAGACGAAGGGGCGCACTTCATATTGCAGCTCTGATGGCGTGCGTAGTCGTGGCGCGTGCATGTAGAATTTGTCCCATAAGGCTTCTCTTTCTTCTAAGGTGAGTTTCTTATCTTCTTTCTCTTTATTCACCTTTAAATATAACCTATCTTTTAAACCGCTACTATCTAGAACTTTACAGTTAACGTTTTATTAACTTTTAGGTGATAAGCTCAAGATAGTTTCAATATATTTATCAACTTCTGGAGCTTTTCATGAGCAAAATTATTAAAATTCTTTCCCTTACTGTTATAATACATCAAAGTCTTTTGGCTGGGTTTAGTTTGCCTAATCCCTTTGCTAAAAAGAAACAGGCATCACCTACTGAGGTTAGCGTGCCTAACCCTACTAAGGCATCAACTGTGTTGCCAAGTTCAGGAGCTAAAGGAATCGAAGCTCAGGACAAAAATTTAATTAAAAAGCATCTTGCAGAAGAAACAGATAGCGAAACTTCTGAAATGGGCCAGTCCGTAGGAGCTGATTCACAGGATGAAGAAAATCTTGAGCCGGAGGATCCCCTATCTGCCCCAGAGGAAGTGAACGCTGTACCAGCTAGTGCAAAACGACCTTTTCTTGTACATCGCGACGGTGGCGTTGATCCAGATGAATGGGAAGAACAAATGAATATTGTGAAGTTACTAGAAAAAAGAGGCGAATTAATTAGAAGAGAGGCGTTTTTCAGGCCTTACACAGAAACACTTTATGATCTCTCTATTTATAGCAAGATAGAAGCCGACCTTGATAAAAACAGACAAGTGCTGACACCAATGCTTGCACCTTTTGATATTCCTGCGAATTTTTTGCGTACGCTGGATGATAAAAACACACAAATAGCAAATCTTCTGATAGAAAGAGCCTCCATAGAGTCTAAAAATCCAAATTCTTTTTCTCCAGATCATTTGAACGAAAGTCAGATTAAAGTTAAGCTGCTTGAAAATTTAAGAGAGATCGAGGAAATACAGCAATCGACACATCGCAGCGCTAGCGGGCCTTTAATATCTGTTCACCCCGATGAAGATATTCAGCATTATAAACAGATTATAAAAGATGCTCAAGTCATCGATGGCACGACAGACTTTGATGATGAGGGAAGAGCGTATATGAAAGATAATAAAACCGGTTATAAAGTAACGAAGGACAGAAGTGGAAAGTTAATATTTACAGATCTAGCGACGGACAAAATTATGCCACGATCGTAAAAAGCTTTCTCTGTTTAGAGGTGTGCCTAATAAATCAGGCTGGGTGTTAATGCCTACGTATCTGATTTTTAAAAAGCCACCTCTGTTAAACCTGTACAAAATCATAGAAAATACTTGTTGGCATGCGTACAAATCTGTATTCTTAGAAGTGAAATTAATATTAAGGAGCACACATGGCAGGTGTCAACAAAGTAATCATCATAGGTAATGTCGGAAAAGACCCTGAAATTCGCCAAATGCAAGATGGTCATAAAATTGCAAATTTTTCTGTTGCAACAAGCGAATCCTGGAAAGACAAAATAACAGGCGAACGTAAGGAACGCACAGAATGGCATCGCATTGCCGTTATGAACGAACGGTTAAGTGAAATTGTTGAAAAATATGTTCGCAAAGGCTCAAAACTTTATATTGAAGGTCAACTTCAAACACGAAAATGGACAGACCAATCAGGAATGGAGCGCTACACAACAGAAGTTGTGATCGGTCGTTTCAAGGGTGAAATTACAATGCTAGATAGCCGCAACGCTACTGGCGATTTTGATAGCTCCTCCTCACACAGTCAACCGCAACAATCTTTTGAACCAGAAATGCCTGCTTCTATTGATGATGAAATGCCATTTTAAGGGGTTTAAATTTTCAATAAGTACATGTTCATGATGACGCCCCGTATCATTGCGCCCTATTTAGCATTATTCATGATGTTTTGTAATTCATTTGTGTACGGGGATGATGCACAAAAAAATCATGGTTTATCCCTTTTAGATAGCGTTAAATATCAAAAAGATTTCAAACATTTTGATTACGTTAACCCAAAAGCACCTAAAGGTGGCACACTTAAACAAGGTGTGCAAGGCAGTTTTGATTCTTTAAACCCTTTTATTGTGATGGGTAATGCTGCACCACATATACAAATGTATATCTACGCAACCCTACTGCAAGAATGTGAAGACGAGCCAGCAAGTGCCTATGCTTATGTTGCAGATGCTGTAGAAATTTCCTTAGATAGAAAAGAAATTACCTTTTATTTGAATCCAGATGCGCGTTTTAGTGATGGGGCGCCTTTAACAGCTGATGATGTTGTTTTTTCCTTTAATATTTTGCGTGAAAAGGGCAGTCCTGTTTATAAACATTATTATGCAGATATTGAATCTGCCAAACTGATAGATAAACATACAATTGTTTTTTATAATACAAATCCTGCCAACAAAGAAATTGCTTTTATTCTAGGCCAGTTACCAGTTTTACCAAAGCACTATTATCTAAAGCATAATTTTTCAGAAACATCTTTAGAATTGCCACCAACTTCTGGTCCGTATCACGTTGAAAGTGCAAATGCACCACATAATATTATATACAAAAAAACAAATAATTGGTGGGGGGCCCATATTCCCTCTCAAGTTGGGCGCCATAACTTTGATAAAGTTGACTATACAACTTACCGTGATGATAATGCATTATTTGAAGCTTTCAAAAAGGGGATTGTTCATCTGCGCCAAGAAAATAGTTCTCAAAGATGGGTATCTGGATACACTTTTGCTGCTTTTCAACAGAAAAAAGTATTTAAAAAAGTACTACCAGATCGCAATCCAAAACCAACAGTGGGTATTTTTTTAAATACGCGCAATCCACTGCTTCAAGATATAAAAATTCGCAAAGCCATAACCTATGCTTTTGATTTTAACTGGATGAATAAATATATTTTTTACAACTTATACAAACGTAATGACAGTTATTTTACGAAATCTCTTTTATCTAGCGAAGGAAAAAGATCGCCAGAAATTTTAAAAATGTTAGCACCTTTTAAGCAACAGCTCCCCGATGAAATATTTAATACAGATGTTCGGCAAGAATTTTACGCAAACAATAAT
>DPKF01000062.1 GCA_003542655.1 Holosporales bacterium | reverse complement strand
AATGACAAAAACACGCAGCCCCATGAACGGACGAATACAAAGAAAGAAAAAACGGCTGCCTATAATTTTATAGAGCGTTTCAAAAAAGATTGGACAACAGAGGAGTTAAATTTTTCCATGAATAAAATATCTATGGCTGGCCTTATTTTTGGCCTTATGTTTTTAGGAAGTCTATTTTTTTTAATAGGTTTTTTGGTCGCTGTTAATTTATATGACCGCAAACCAGACCCAATATGCATCCCACCAAAAATTTATATGCCAACCCAAGGCGCCGTGTTATCAGGACAAACTGGCACGACAGTTCCTATGAGTGCACCTATGCCACATACACCGCGTATGGCACAATCTCACAGTGGATTGGGCATGCAAAGTGGTCGCATGCCAACATCTATGCAACAGGCGCAGCCAATCCCTTATCAAGGACAAGGCCGCATGCCGTCATTTCAAATGCGCTAAAATCAGCTATATTGCTGATCTATGGCGAGTCGGAATGAGGGTTCTGTCCATCTATTAAGGCCTACCTGATAATTTGTTTATATTTCCTGTTTTTAGACGTGACTTCACCACTTGGTGATATCACGGCAACAACTTATTGAGATTTTGGCTATAGGTTAAAAGGTTATTTCGATCAGTGTTAAATCGTCACTTAAAGCTAATTTTTCATTTTTTTCATCCAGCTTCTTTGCAACGTAAGGGATTACAGCCATGCCATCTAATGTATCGAAAAAATGCTTAATATCATCATCATCAAAGCTAAAGCCAAGATCATCTAAACATTCCCATAGTAAATCGCTATAAAGCAGTAAGGAAGTATCTTTTTCAAAATTAATAGTTCTTTCTGCATAAATTATGTTATTTTCAATCCCTAATGGAAGGCCAGCACTATCGGCCAAAATAATTTGCTTTGTTTTTTTATTATAAAAAATGGGTGATGTGCTACCAGCTGCGGCATAAGTAAATGTGTTATTGTGCGTATCAACAACACCATATAAAAATGTTGCAAAGTTACCCACATTTAGTAATTTTTTAAGTTTATTGTTTAAGGTTTGTAATAGTAAGCTGGGTTGAAATTTTGTGTTAACTTGATCTTTTATAAGTGTATGGATGCGAAAGGTGCTTAGTGCTGCATGTAATCCCTTACTGACAAAATCACAAAGCCATATGCCAAAACGATGGTCATCTAAAGGTACAATACCCCATAAATCACCGCTTAAATATTGACATGGTTTAAATAAAAAATTAACACTTATTTGAAATTTTTTTTCAATTTCATTGAGTGTTAGTTTTTTTGGCATTAAGGATTGCTGTAAAATTAATGCATTTTCTATATCATTTTGCATAACAGATTCAAAGTTTTTTAATCGTTTGATTTGTTGGATGTTATGGAGATGAAATATCAGTCTGGATTTTAATTCAAGCTCCTTAACACAAGGGTCAATATAGTCAGAAATTTTTTGCTCCCAGGCTTTTGCTCGTGATCCATCATTTACACTGTGTAAAATAATGGCTAATTCTTCTTGAAAAAAATGTTTACGTATTTCGGTTAACGATAATATATTATCTTGTCCAGATTCAATGTCATGTAAAATAACAAGATCTGGCTGCAGGTCGTGAAGCTCAGTTATTAAATTGTTATGGTATTCTTTGCATCGCACGTTGGTAAAAGATAATTTCTTTAATAATGCAGGAAATTCACAATTTTTGGTGTGATGATTGCATACAATTAAAACGGCCGCGTCCTCAGGTTTTGTTTGTTGATAGGCCATATGTGGCTAACGCTCTATTAGAAAAATTGTATCAAACTTACTAAGCTCTAGCATTTTGTTTACCTGACCTTGAGGACTTTTGATTATGATTTGCCCCTTATTTTTTGATACTTTATCACGCGCAAGTAATAACATGCCAAGTCCGGCAGAATCTATAAAATCAACCTCTGCTAAATCAATGACGCATTGTTGGTTATCATATTCTCCAATGGCATTCGTAATATAGTTGAAAGTGTTATAGTCAGTATAAGTAAGGCGCCCCTCTATCGTAATATAAATTTTTTCCGGCGTGCTATCTATAGCATATTTCATGGAAAACCTCTTGTTATGATTCATTATCTATGGCGCATAATTTATTTAAACATAACAAATCTTTCGATTTGGTTAATATTTATGACTGCCTATATATATTTTGATATAGGTTGACGTTTTTTATTCATGAGCTTAGACTTTTATTAATGAAATATTAATACTTACCTGGATATAATAACTTAACATCTTATTAATCTATAAAATAAGGAGAAAACTCATGACAATTCGTGTATCAGGAAAACATATGGAGGTTGGTGAAAGCCTCTCTGATCATGCACAAGTGGCTATCAATGAAATAGTGAAAAAATATATGGGACATGTATTAGAATCGCATGTTGTTTTTAGTAAAGATCATCATAATTTTTTAGCCGATGTTCAAGTGCATATTAGTCATCACTTTGTTGTTAATTGTCACGGTAAAGATAGCGACCCATATAAAGCCTTATCAGAGGCTTTAAATAAATTAGAAATACGTATTAAAAAATATAAAAATCGCTTACAAGCCAGAAAGCGCGGAGCAGAAAAAGTTGATTTCATTGAAATTTCTAAGTATATTATTGAAGATTCCCATGATGATCATGAAAAAGAAACACCCGTTACAATTGCAGAGTTGAACACACCGATTGAAACGTTAACAGTAAGTGAAGCGGTTATGCGTTTAGAGGTGACGGATTATCCAATGCTCGTCTTTAAAAGTGCCGTTCACAAACGTTTTAATGTTGTTTATAAACGACCTGATGGTAACATCGGGTGGATGGATTTAAAGGCTGATTAAAAGACTTGAGTAAAACAACCCTTTTTGTTCGTGGCAAAGGGGTTTTTTATTGCTGATTTAAAAAAAAATCGCTGGTTCTTGTAACGTATAGTTTGTGTGAAAACATATTGTTTCACAGGAGTGCGGGTTAATGGTGGATACCTCGGTCACATTAATTAAGTTAGCAGATCGTTGTTAAGGCGCATTTATTAGATCTCTTCGGAAACTA
>DPKF01000153.1 GCA_003542655.1 Holosporales bacterium | reverse complement strand
CTCCCCGCCACACGAGACCCTCTAAGCTTTTATTGCCATACTTTTAATATATCTCACATTCCTTTATAAAAAGTTAACACTGAAAAATAATCCCGAATTAGGGTTTAAGGCATTTAGGGTTACGTCTTGATAATATACTTTTTTAATTTTAAAAATTGCGCAGTTGCGCATGGGTTTTGAAATGGTTCATACTGGCTGTGTATTAGCTTAACATAATAAAACAATGAAATATTTTTTTTATATTCTAAGATCTTTTTCATTATTTGAAATTGTTAAAGGGTTGTTGAAAACGCTTCGGTATTTCTTTAAAAAGAAGGTCACGATAAATTACCCCCATGAAAAAGGGCCTGTTTCGCCGCGCTTTAGGGGGGAGCATGCTTTGCGTCGTTATTCAGATGGCTCTGAACGTTGTATCGCTTGTAAACTGTGTGAGGCGGTATGCCCCGCGCAAGCAATTACCATTGAAGTTGCTGTGCATCCAGATGGGTCTAGGCGCACAACACGTTATGACATAGATATGACAAAATGTATTTATTGTGGATTGTGTGAAGAAGCCTGCCCTGTGGATGCTATCGTTCAAGGCCCAAATTTTGAATTTTCAACGCATACAAAAAAAGAGCTTATTTATACAAAAAATAAATTACTTGAAAACGGCGATAGGTGGGAACAATTAATAGCTGAAAATCTGAAAAAGAAATCATGCTAAGGAAAAGTATACTTTTTTACATACTGGTTGCTTTTCATATAGGTATTGCAGCGAGTAATGCACCTGCTGTACAAGAACAGATTCCACAAAAATATAATGACAATCTTAATGTTAATCTGCGTATTTTAAATAAGTTAACAGGTAAAACGCAAGATATAGTTTTGTCTGAAAAACAAGATACTATAGAGATTTCATCTTTAAAAATAAAATATAAGAGTGCTTTTACAGAAAAAGTAACACCATCAACAAGAGTTTTATGGGTATTTTTGGAAATATGGCATAAAGATACTGAATATACAGAAGATGAATGGACTTTGCACTATTCAAATTGGTTATGTAATTTAGATAATCGTTTTGAAAATAAAGAGTGGGGTATTTATATTTTAGATATAAAATAAACCCCTCATACTGTGTATAAGGGGTCGTTTTACTACGTGAGGGGCTCTCTCCCCTTAAGCAAGTCTGCTTAATTCAGCACGTAGAGCCTGAATTTGTTGACCTATTTGCCTTTTTACTGCTGGTGGCGCAGCACTTAAAGTAGCAGATAAGTTTGTTATTTCTGCATTAATAACTTCAGCAGTCCGTTGCTGCACTACAGGTCGTTGAACTACCGGTTGTTGTGGCACATATTGATGCACAGGTTGTTGTGCTGCAGGTTGAACTATCGGTTGTTGCGGCCTATATTGATGCACAGGTTGCACTACCGGTTGTTGCGGCACTCTAATAGCCTGAGCAGCAGGTGCTGTCGTTCTGACATTACCAATTGTAAACACATAATGATCACTTGCTAATGCACGTCTGCCTAATGCAGCATTCATTGTTGCTGCGTTAAATCTGAAAAATGCAATGCTACGATCCCGTGCAAAATCACTTCTTAAAGCTTCCCCTAAACCAGGATAGGTTATTTCCAATTGTCTTAGTCTTGGGTGGTCTCTTAGTAGGGCATTACAAGATATTACAGCACCATTTTCCATTGGTTCTGCTGCTAGTCTTCCTATGAGTTGAGCGTCCCCTGCTGATAATCCGGTTAATATACCACTAAATGGGCTATTGCCTATATATCTATCGCCAACAGCGCAGCCATTCAAATCGTCCTCGAATTCCATATTCAATATGACAGTTTGGTATGAAACTGCTGGGAACAAAGCTTCAGCAGCAGGTAACACGACTGGTTGCACAACAGCTTCTGGTTGTATGCCGCCCATTGCTCTGAGTGCGCGTGCTGCAGCATCTAGAGGAGCAGCAGCAGCGGCTGCTGCATGTTGCTGTCTTGCTGGCTGTGTGAAAGACGCAACACGTCCAGGAATATCTTCATGGCGCACAAGAAGCTCTGTCGCATGGAAGAACGGATCATCAATCGTAAAGATTACATATTCACCTGAACAGGATGTTGCGCTAAACTGAAGGTTATTAAAGGCATCTGGAATTCCACCAGCGGCTTCAAGAACAGCACGAAGTGTTTGATTCATTAAATCGTTCCAACCTTCTGGCTGAATAGCGCAACCTTGGTACATAAAGCTACCGTCACCAGAGTTTATAATCTCTTCCAGTGTAAAAGCGATATTTGGAACGGCATAACGCGCCATATTTATTTGTGGTGCAACAGCTTGTGGTGCAACAGCTTGTGGTGCAGCGGTTCTAAATTTGGCGCCTTGCCTATGGCCTGCTGCAATTTCAGACTCAGCAAAATCCAGCCACGCGTCGTAGTCTATCATTACCAAATCTTCAGCATATTGTTTAAGAGCACTTCTAATAGATGCTTCAAAAGTAATACGTTCTGGTGCACCTCGCACTAATGGAAATTGTCGTGTCCTCGGATTATAATTACTAAAATCAATAGCTCTTTGTGGGTATCTGCGTGCATAGGCATCCATATTAGCATTATTTGCTGAAATAATTTTGAAAAATCCATTCATACACTGCGTCATTAATGCATCTAATTTTTGTTGCCGTGTCCTAGCAAGTTGTACAGGCCCAAAATTATCGCAGTAGTCAACCCAAGTATTGCCTTGAATGAGCGAACTCATTCCCTGACCATTAAAAAAACCAATAATACTTTTTAAAGCATCGGACATTTCTTTTGTGGCTTGTGGAAAATGTTCAAGATAGCGGTAAGTGCTTAATTCCATTGTGATGCGTTCAATGGCACCCTGACCGCAAGATTCTCTAGGTATTAAGTCGGCTCCTCCAACGTATGCTATCGTTGACGATGTAAAAAGAGTTAAAATAAACTCTTTATCAAAAGCAGTACGATTTATATTTTGCGCAACTCTGTGTGTATTTGCCACATTATAGAGTTTAGTGATTAAGATTGAAAATTCTTGGTAATGAGATGCGCTTCTCCAAACTCGGTGCAAGCGCGTCCTAAAAGCATCTAATTGTTCTGCTTTTGTTGCACGAAGGCCCCTTGCATTGCGCTCATAAGGTATTCCATGTGTTTGTCCGGGCTCATCATAAGGTGATGTATAATCGTCGTTTGCCAAAGGCATAGTAGAAATAAAGCCATTATTTAGAGGAGTACCCATGAAATCATTATTACCCATAAAACAATTTCTTATTTGTTCATAGGTCATTGTGCCAACAGGCATTGTGTCAGCTAACATTCGTGCAGGTTGCAAACCAATGCCATGTGCATCATGGTTTGTTGCCCCATATGGAATGGCTACTTCTGCAGCCCTATAATTTACTGCAGGTAAGGTTAACGCAGCTGCAAAAACTGTTTGTAATGAAAACACTGCTAAGGCTGTACCGAGTAATAATTTTTTTTTCATAATAGTCTCCTTCTTATGATTTTTGTTGTTAATAAAGTTTTACTATGTGCTTTATATAATGTCGTATTTTAAAAATGCAAGAATCATCGTAAATAATATTACTTTTTACAATCATTATTAGTCTATGCGCAAATCGTATCAAAAAAGTAACCAGTGTGTCAACTATTAATATTTAATGTGCAACACTAATTTGGGATTAAAGTTATGACTGGACAAACTGGATAGCCGTGGCTTTCTTGATGGGGCTAGGTTCTTTAAAAAATATTAATCCAATTATTTTTTGTATGCGGTTAACTTTTTCTTAAATATTGTGCGGCACTATTAATTATAGAGGGCCACTGATTTGGTGGA
>DPKF01000109.1 GCA_003542655.1 Holosporales bacterium | reverse complement strand
GCGCACAACATGCGCCCCCTTGATTCAGCACGAGAATGGTGTACCATGAGTGATAGCGCATCAACAGGCTCTTGGTTTACCAAAATACTAACCTTTACAAGATCGCCTTCTTTATAACAGTCTGCTTGGTAATCAAAAGATGCATAGCCGCGAGAAATTGATTTTAAACGATCATAAAAATCAAAAATAATTTCATTTAATGGCAAGCGATAAACAGCCATCGCACGTGACCCTGTAAAAGTTAAATCAATTTGTTCTCCGCGGCGTTCTGTGCATAATGTCAGGATAGGGCCCAAGTATTCATCTGGCACCATAATTGTGGCTTTAATCCAAGGCTCTTCAATGGTATTAATTTTCATGATATCAGGCATATCGACTGGATTATGCATCATTCTATCTGTGCCATCGCGCATGTTTAATTTATAAACAACACTTGGTGCTGTTGTAATTAAATCTAAATTAAATTCACGTTCTAAACGTTCTTGGATAATTTCTAAGTGCAGTAAGCCTAAAAAGCCACATCTAAAGCCATAACCAAGCGCTGCAGAACTTTCTGGTTCAAAATGAAAACTGGCATCATTAAGATGCAGTTTTCCTAGGGCATCACGCAGTTTTTCAAATTCTGAAGAATCAACGGGAAATAAACCACAAAACACAACCGGAATAGACGGATTAAATCCTGGTAACGCCTCAGCACAAGGGCGTTTTTCTTCCGTAATGGTATCACCAACTTTACAATCAGCCACTTCTTTAATGCTTGCTGTAATAAAGCCAATTTCACCAGGTTTTAAGCAGTTAACCAGTTCCTTTTTTGGTGTAATAATACCGGTACGATCAACCTCGTGTGTGACACCATTAGACATCATTTTAATTTTTTGGCCAGGCTTTAAAATGCCATCCATGATACGCACTAAAATCATGACGCCCAAATAAGGATCGTACCAACTATCAACCAGCATGGCCTTTAAGGGGCCAGCTTCACCGTATTCAGATTTTGGTGCCGGTAGCGTTTTAACAATTTTTTCTAAAACATCTTGAATACCAAGGCCTGTTTTGGCTGATATTTTTACAGCTTCTGATGTATCTAAGCCAATAACATCTTCAATTTGTTGGCAGACACGTTCAGGATCAGCTGCAGGTAAATCTATTTTATTAAGGATCGTAATAATTTCATGATCGTTATCAATGGCCTGATAAACGTTTGCTAAGGTTTGCGCTTCCACCCCTTGGGATGCATCAACAACTAAAAGCGATCCCTCACAGGCCGCAAGGGAACGGCTAACCTCATAAGCAAAATCAACATGTCCAGGTGTATCCATTAAATTTAATTGATATTCTTTCCCGTCTTTTGCGTTATATAAAAGACGCACAGTTTGGGCTTTAATTGTAATGCCACGTTCGCGTTCAATATCCATTGAATCTAAAACTTGGGCTGTCATTTCACGTTTTTCTAAACCATGACAAAATTCGATCAATCTATCTGCAAGTGTTGATTTTCCGTGATCTATATGGGCAACAATAGAAAAATTTCGAATATGGTTCATTTAAATTTGTACTTATAGGTATTTAAGAAATTCTACCACACTCTATATTAAAATTGCAGATTCATTATAATAAACAACGAATTAATATTAGACTTCTTCGGAAGCTAGCATGAATGCAACTCCATATTATAAATTGCTGTAATTAAATTAAATCGTAGCCCAAATCGTTTTCGTCTGTTTCTATATCTATCGGCAATGATTTTAAATCTTTTAAGCATCCCGATAACGTTTTCATTCAAGACGCGCTCTCTAGATAGGGCACGGTTCTTAAGTTTGTCTGCTTTTGTTAAAGGGTTTTTCTTTGATTTCTTTTTAGGGTTCTCTGCATTCGAATGAAGTTTGCCTATCCCTTGATAGCCTGTATCTGTTGTTACCTTAATTTTAGGATGAATTTTGACACCAGACTCCTTGAATAGCCTAAAATCATGGCGCTTTCCGTTGGTGAAATTGGTGCATATGACCTTCTTACTTTTTTTATCGACGATGACTTGTGATTTTATCGTATGGCGTTTTTTCTTACCAGAGTAGAAGTGCTTTTGTTTTTTTTAGGACGTTCGATAGGCGTTTCTGTGGCATCAATTAACACGAATTCATAGTCCACATCGCTTTTTAATAAGGCTTTTCGGCCCGGTAAGGCAAAATCTGGATGCTTAATTAAGGTGTCCTCGATCCATTTAATCGTTTCATAAGCCGTGCTCTCACTAACCCCGTAACTTTGACTGACATGGAAATAGGTGCGATATTCTCGGATATATTCAAGAGCCATCAGCAGACGATCTTCCATGCTCAGCTTATTCTTGCGGCCTCCTTTAGCTTTCTTCTTCTGATCCTACTTGACAGTTTCCGTGACCCTGCTTTTTTCATTCGTTACTAATACCTAACCCCATTATCCAAACATTGTTTGAATAGGCGCCGCCTTAGCAGTTGACGCGAAAGCAGGGTTCAGGAGTGGATTAACACTTGGCAACACACCATTTCCAGGAATTTGACTTCCTACTACTGTTGATCCAGCAACACCTGTCACTCCTTGTGGCCCAACAAAGGGAGACACTGCAGCTTGAGCAAGACTTGACTTTATAAGCACTTCAACACTTTGTAACGGTTGACCTGTGATATCTGTCTCAACACCCTTAGATTTTAAGTAACAATGTGCTACATTATTTTGATCTACAACAGCACGTCCTATATGGAATTTAGTTGGATCTCCTGCTTTACTAATACGACATATACCACTTGCCTGGAAGGTCTTTCCATCCTCTGTAACGTCTCCACCAGCGTTAGTGGCCTTATAGCCAGTTTCCCACATTGGAGCTTGTGTACTGGTAATGGGTGCCCACAATATATCGCCACCACGATTTCCAAGTGTTTGGAATTTTGATGTAATGTGAACCTTATTACCTTGAAGATCTGTACCGGCACGACATACAAACTCACCAACTTTTATTTCAGATAATGCTATATCTGATGTAGTAGTGCGGTTATTTTTGTACATGTTACCAATATATGCCTGATTATTTGGACCAAACAACCGACAAATGACGCCACTGGTTGGTGAAAGTGAGACTGGTTGCAATGCAAATCCTTTACCAAAATCAACCCATTTAAATGATTCACCATCTAAAGGAATTGGTTTTTGGGATTCAAGCTCTACTGCAACATCTGGATCTTCAACCACCACACGACCTTCATTAATCGCTGTTAATACTTGTTCATCAGTTATCGGCCCTTGTGCCGTTTGTGTGATAACAGGAGCAGCTGAAGATGCCGCAACAACAGGAGTCTCAGCAGTTTGCAAAGTAGTTGCAGGTGCATCGGCTGCAGCAGCAGCTGCAGGTGTTGCTGCAAGTACAGGAGCCTGTGTTGGCATGTAAATGCGTACATTCTCATTGTCAGTAACAACTGGCTGTTTATTATTCACATCCCCTGAACCACCGTAATATTTGTGATGCGTCATATGCGTTTTACCAGGAATACCATTAAATGATGCTATACCATTACCTATTTTATGCACTGCTGATTCAGGAACGACAACCATTTCTTTCCAGTCATTCTCTTGCATTTCTTTAATAGGCTTCCATGAACCTTGGGTTTTAGCGTGAACTAAGAACACATTTTGTGGATACTCATCAAAGAAGTAATCATGATAACCCCACGCCTCAATACGGCAAGCTTTTTTACCATTAATATCAAGAGCATAACCAAATGGCACTTGTATATCTCCAGGGCCTTTCAAAGAACCTAAATTATAAGCCACCGCACAAACTTGATTTTGTGTATCTGGTGCTGTCAAAATAGCACGGCCGTTTTCACCACCAGGACGAACAAACTCTACATTCTGGAAGTTAACCCCGAATAATGGGTTTGGTGCATCAGCTGTTGTGGAGGCAGCAGGAGCTGGAGCCTCTACTACTGCAGGGGTTGCTGTATCTAGAACATAAACTTGAATTTTATTCTTATCGGTACTGCTCTGTTCACTCCATTGACCATTGTTATTTTTAGCAAACCATGTTGTGTTTGCACTTAAGAAATATGAACCTCCAGCATTGTCAACAGGAACAAATGAAGGATACGCGTCACCTGCTAGTAATGCCTTTTCCTTAGAAATCAGT
>DPKF01000144.1 GCA_003542655.1 Holosporales bacterium | reverse complement strand
ATTCTCTAGGCTTTTATTGCCCTATTTTGATTATGGCATACAATCTTTAAGAAAAAGTTAAGGAGATGCATATATTTTCGAAGCTCTATAAAAAAATTCTATTCCTTAGATCTTAATCCTATAAAATTAATCTTTTGTTAACTTTTACATGTATAAAATTATAAACAGATATAAGTTAAATTTTAGATAAGTTTGCTATGGTTTTAGATAAAAAGAAAAAAACATTGTGTTGGTTAATGTTATCAACATCAATCGCAACATTTTCAGCCAATTCACTCTATGCACAAGATTTGGTCCCGGGCCCTGGCGAACAAGCTGAATTTGATGAAGATGAAAATGATCCCATTTTTTATGTTCCCCAAGCACAAATGAATGCTGGTGTGTTTACAGATGCTTATTTATCTAACGGCGACGGTGGCTATATCCGTTTTGATGTCACAGATGGAACAAATATTTATTCAGGCCCAAATGGCACAGGCATGCTTCTTGATACACTCGGTGTTATAACAACAGGAACAACCACTGTCGCCTCAGGAACAACGGTCACAACGGCAACCACTGCGACCGGGTCAGATACAGTGCTGAATACAACGAATGCAACATTTAATGAACCACTTGCTGTTGCTAATGGTGCAACGGCCAATCTAACTGGCGGCACTTTTAAGAAAGCCGTCACATTGACCGGCGCCTCAACAGCCAATGTAAGTGGCGGCACTTTTGAAGAGGCGGTTTCGTTATCAGGAACCTCAACAGCTAAGGTAACTGGAACAACGACCTTTAGTAAACCAGTAACAGCAGGAACGGGCACAACTTTAGTATTGGGTGATAATAATAACACAGTATCCGATATTACGTTTACTGAAGGCCTAGATCTTCCAGGAACGACGCTTGATTTAAAACCAGGCACAAAAATTACCATACCCGCGGGCAAAAAACTAAAAATTTCTGCCAGTGGTACAGTTACCTTAACAGGTAGCAATGGTAATGAACAGGATATAACAGGTGCTATAGAAGCGAAAGCGTCGTCCATTACTTTTAATAACACAAAGCTTGCTGGTGGCGTAGAGCTGGATCCTTCATTACTAACGTATACTGGCTCAAACACAATAAATGGTACCTTAACTCTTGGCGCAACAAATGGTGTAAATGGAGCAGTTGCAAACGACTCAAACAACGTCATTTTATTTGAGCCCGGTTCAAGTTTAACCGTTACAAATAAAGTTATATTACATAACGAAAATGCCTTGATTGTTGGTTATTATCCATCACGCATCACACCGCAAGGTGCAACAACGTTATTAACCGCAACGGATGGGATAAAAAATGGTACTGACACAGACAATAAAACCTTTAACTACCTATTTACGTTAGCGTTGAATGACAATAATACGTCCACAGGTATTTTGCAACCAATTGATGCAACGGTTACAAACAATGATTCAACCTATAAATTTAACATTGTGCAAACTGCAACGGGTGTTAGCTTATCTATTGACCAAAATGTTGAGGCAACAGCCGGTTCTGACATGTCTGCCGTTATTACGCAACTTTTAAATGGTAACGCCACATTTAACGCTTTTGTACAGTATGATGCATCTTCTGCTGGCTATACAGCAAGGGCTGCAAACGTTGTTAATGCACTCGTTGGGTCATTTGAAGCGGCTAAAAATGGATCCCCTACAAAAGCACCAACAGATTCAGTTGTTAATGAATTCAGATTTAAACCCGTACAACTGGGCAGAAATCAAAACACACTCAGTAGAACAGAAAATATATTAAAAGCCATCGCTGACAATGGCCCTGTTAGTGTAAAAACTGATCAAGGTCGCGTATGGATTTCACCTTTTACAAACTTAAGCAATTCAACTGGTGAAACAGCCGGTCGCGACTGGATTCTTGGCAGCTTAATGGGTGCTGAATATCGTGATCTTAAAATGGGATACACCATTGGTGTGATGGGGGGCGCTAACTTTGGGCATTCCCGTGAAAAGGAAATTAAAGAAAATGGAGCAAGCTTTACAGGTGTTAATGGGGGGCTTTACGCATCTTACGGTGCCTGGGAAGGTGGTCGTGTAGATGGTATGTATCTGCGTTCTGTAAACTATTTAACAGAATCACGCATGACAGATATTGGTCGCATTGCACGCAATCAACATAAACTTACCGTTGATATGATTGACCTTCAAACATCACATGTATTTAAATTACCTGATGATCAATGGTCACTTCGTTTCAATGCAGGGCATACCTATACGCATGACAATACTGGCGGCTATACAGAAACAGGCGCCGCTCACAGAAACAAACGCATTTCTTCACATACTGGCCGCACTTATGAAGCCTACGGTGGTGTCGGTCTTCGTTGGAGTTGCCGCGGCAAAGAATGGAGAACACGTATTACTGGCCTATATGAATATGGACAAGAATATAAAAAGAAAGCCTCTACAGTTAAAACATCTCACGGCAGTGCTTTAAATGTTCATACATTTTACAAGGCCAAACCCACTAAAGAAAAAACGCATTATACGACTTTATATACAACCATCAATAATACAGACGGTTGGAAGTTTTACCTCGGTTACACGGGGACCTTCACAAAAGATAGCATTGGTACAGGTATTACTTTAAAAGGTGAATATCGTTTTTAAACAACACTTATGTTTATGACACAAATAGTAATGCACCGCTAATTTTTTAGGGGTGCATTTTTTTATAGATTATGGGGGCTTGCCATGTTACCGTCACCACTCAAAAAAATCATATTATTCAGTTTGTTATTGATTAGATATTGTGCAAGTAACGAATATGACAATGCGTTAAATCAATTTTTATCACACACGCACTTTCGTTACATAGAAATTGTTAATCAAGTGGACGATATTCAAGAAATTGAGACAAAATTTATACAATGGCGCCAAATAAAACCCGGCAAAACGATCTCTATACGGTTAACGGCCAATCAAAGGGTTGTTTATAACAATCAAGCCTATACATCAGATTTTATTATTCAAAATAGTGACCCTCTCAACTGTGTTGACGCTTTCTTAGAACATTATTTATTGTTAACGCCGGTTCCACAAACGCCTATTAAAGTGTCTATGTTGAAAAGTATAAAAAGAAAAGGAAGTGCTGATTTTCAATATAACCTCATCCTGCCTGAAGAACATGAATACAACCCTATGAAGCAAACACAACCACTCATCATTCAGCTTGTGCGCCACTCTTCCCCACTTTTAGCAACGCTTATGCCCTTTGATCAAGAACAGTTGCGCACTATTAACATGCCCATGCCGGAATACACAAGTTATTTTCGTGATGATATTCTGCCACAATTAACCACTGGTAATAGGGATCATCATGCCGTTTTTCAGCAATCATATGATGAAACCTTATTAAAAATGCAAGAATTATCCCCCAACAGTGCGCTAAAAATCCCCCTCGATATTCATACAGTTTGGATAACACACAATCAAAACCCAAAGATGCCAAGCGATAAATGTTATGATCTTTTATGCGAAACAGCCCAAACATGTTCTACCCAACAGGGGTGGAGGCACCATATTTGGGTGCATGATAAAAGGCATGTACCGCAGCACCCCATTTTAGATAACCCTGTTATCATTCATGAAATAGGGGAAGTTTTTCAAATGCCTGCATTAAAACCCTTTGAAATATTATATCAACAGCCTGTGGCTGCCGGAAATTATGGAAAAGCATCAGATACTGCCCGTTTGGCCATTCTATATAAACAAGGCGGCGCATACCGCGATACCGATTTCGCCTTTATAAAAACACCAAAAGACCTGCATAGAGTTTGTTCATTTTATACAGGCCTTGAAGGATCAGAGGGGTTAGCCCCCTGTAATGCCATGATAGCAAGTGCGCCAGAACACCCTATTTTATTACTGTATTTAAATATTATAAGGGATAATATGATAACACCACTTGGCCCCTTAAACACGCTAAAAAATCTGCCGGAAAAATATAATAACTTTGTGCATAAAACATTATTTGAAACGGGTCCCTTTGCCTTTGCTGCTGCTTTATATGCTGCTGCAAATGACCCTGACTTAATAAATGATATTTGTATTGCCCCATCCCCTGTATTTTTTAATCCCGCTTATAAGACAGACCGCA
>DPKF01000004.1:1584-4969 GCA_003542655.1 Holosporales bacterium | reverse complement strand
ACTATCTAGAACTTTACAGTTAACACTTAACTTTCGGCTGCAATGTTTTTTTGTGTCACCATTGTAAAGTTTATTGAACACAAAAAATACAATACCCTATCTAACGATATAAAGTTCAGTATTATAGATTTTTACTATAGGATAAGTGTTTTTCTTGATATCATAAATTATACTTACGTTATAGTTAGAACTTATGTTAAAACGACCAATAATTGCCCCATCTCTTTTATCAGCTGATTTTTTAAACTTAGAAAAAGAGCTTGAAAATTTGAATAATTCAGGCGTAGATTGGCTTCATTTTGATGTTATGGATGGTCATTTTGTACCAAATCTTACTTTTGGACCAATGATTCTTGCGCAAATTCGCAAAAAAACAAGTTTATATTTAGATGTGCATTTAATGGTTGAAAATGCGGAGCAATATATAGACCCCTTTATAAAGGCTGGTGCTGATGCTCTATCTTTTCATATTGAAAATAATCCACATATACATAAAAATATTATATGCGTTAAAGAACATAATAAAAAGGCAGGTGTTGTGATTAACCCTGGAACAAGCATTTCTGCATTAGATGGCATTTTACCATTCGTTGACCAAGTTTTATTTATGTCTGTTAATCCTGGATTTGGTGGGCAAAAATTCATTCCAGAAACTTTGCAAAAAATTTCTACTTTGCGTGATATTATTCAAAAAAATAGTTATAAAATCACAACGATTGTTGACGGTGGTATAAATGACGATACAGTTATCGATGCATTAAAAGCAGGTGTTGACGGCCTTGTGATCGGTAATGCTTTTTTTAAGCATCCCCTGCGAAATTATGATAAAATATGCACACACTACAAATCCTTAAAGTATGATACTGAAAGCACTGTATAATTAATGAATATCTTACTAGAAAAACCACTATTTTTTTTAAAACAGTATGCTAATTTACTGAATATATTTAAGTCTGGTTATAAGCCTTTTCACTATATACACAGCAGCCCTTGGCCAGGGGAGATTGAAAACGTATATTCAGTATTGCGTGGGTATCTTATTGTTCATGGAGCCCCTTTATCTATTACAGATGTCATGCGTGAGCTGACAACGTCAGATAATTTAAACGCGACTGAATCAATATATATACACGGTTTTGCATGGTTAAAAGATTTACGCAGTATGAATGAAAATGCCGTGCGCCGTATAGCACGTAAATTTATTTTGCAGTGGATTGAATATAATAAAAAAATAAAAATAAGGCATAAAAATAATAGCATTGCATTTGCTGTGATGGGAGAGCGTGTTACAAACTGGATTATATTTTTTGATTTTTTTGGATTAAGTGCAGATGAAAAATTTTTAGGAATTTTCTATACAAGTTTGCATACCCAGATTTCATTTTTGGAAGACTCTATAAAAAAAACAAAAGATCCTTCTGTACTATCCATCGGATTAAAAGGTCTTATTCTTGCATATGTTGCAACAAATTCTCTTAAAAAACTGAATCCCACGTTAGATTTATTTATTTATGCGTGTAAAGAACAGCTGTCAGCAGATGGCAGTCATGTCAGTTCTGATGCCGCTATCCACTTTAATTTACTGAAAGATATTTTAGATATTCGTTCTGCATTACGAAGTGCGGCACTAGATGGATATGAAATATTAACGCATATTATTCAGAAGATGGCACCTATTTTACGTTTTTCCCGTTTGGGCGATGGTAAGCTCCTGAGTTATGAAAACCCTACTTATCGACCATTAGCAAATTTGCAAAACTCACCTTCATCGCTATATATTGACATGGTTTTATCTATTGCAGATGTAAAAGGCAAACAGTTAATTAAAGCTGAAGATATGGGATTTGAACGGCTTAACAGTAAGACAAGTCAGTTATTTGTGAATGTGTTACCAAGAAAAGATGATTTTGAACAGTTTTACGGTCCTGGAACGGGTATTTTAAATTTTGAATGGAACCATGCAGCCCATCGCATTGTACCCAGAGGTGATATTGTTATTCAAACAACACAAGATGAATGGCTACATTGTCAAAAGGGTTCAGATATCCCACAAGTACTACATATTGATCGAAAATCAAAAAATGGTCAGTATTTATTAGAAGCAGATTTTGAATCAATTCTTAAAAAGCACAACACAACCATTATAAACGATGGAGAATCTTATGTTTTTCATCACCACCGACAATTATTTTTAGGTGATGACGATGGCGATTTTCGTGGACAAGATCGTTTTTTGCTCTCAACCAATGCATTATGTGCTGTGCGTTTTGTATTTGCAAAAGGGATATCCTTATCCTTAATCAATTCATCAAAAGCGCATTGCGCACTTATAAAAATTCATGAAAAAGAAAACAATAAACAACATGAAGAATTTAAGAAAGAGAAAAGCCCACATAAGAATAAGTTATGGCGCTTTATGTGTCAAAATGCTGAAGAATTGTCTGTGCATCATGATGAAAAAACGCAGCAAAGTGCTTTAATTGTTTTAACAAAATTACAAATAGATAAACCGACACTTATTAAGTGGGGGTTTAGGTTGGTTCAATCTTAGATTTTAGGAAGTGCACCCCATGAGTCAGACCATTATTGAGTTAAAATAAGAGAGGCTGTCGCATTTTTTGTTCCTTTGCTTCAGAACATTTTATACGAAATAAGCTTTTCACAACTGATCCAAATTTCGGGGTGTATTATGTTTTTAGATCGGGCTGGTATCTTTTATATATTTTTGTGTATTTTTTTTCTATATTTAATGAAAATGATAATGCTGCCAACGACGATGAAGATAGCCAAGACAAGAAGACCAACATTTTTAGAGAGTTGCTTAATAATATCTGCATTTGACATAATAACTTCGCCTAAATAATAGCCCCCAGCGCAACTGATAGAGGCCCATATGGCAGCAGCTAATATATTTAAGGGGATGAATTTTTTAATGGGAATTTGTGCTGCGCCAATTACAAGCGGGCTGACTGTTCTGATGCCATAAATGAAGCGGCATGTTAAAATGAACCACACATCAATACGCTTTAAAATAGAAAAAGCTTTATTGGCTGCAGGCTTTAACCGCGGCAGTCTATCAAATAGGCCTGGTCCATAGTGCCTGCCAATAAGGTAGCATGTCTGTTCAGCAAAAATAGTTGAGAAAAACGCAACGACGGCAACGATGTAGATGTTTAAAAAACCAGCATAGGCCAGGGCACTTGCTGTTAAGATGATAGACTCTCCCTCAACTAAGGCGCCTAAAAAGACGGCAAGATAGCCCCAATCTTTAATAAATTCAATAATAAAATCCATATTCTCATTAAATATATAAAAGACAGTATTTAATAAATAGCACTTCTTAAGTGATTCTTCAAGAAAACAAACATATTTTATATAGCTTATC
>DPKF01000004.1:0-1402 GCA_003542655.1 Holosporales bacterium | reverse complement strand
CTGGTGTACGACAGGCCTGGCGTGACGCGTGATAGACGTGAAGTGGAGGTTGATTTTTTTGGCACGCCATATGAATTTATTGATACACCAGGTTTGTATGATCCAGGTACTGATGAAGTGCCTAGTGCTATTGCAAAAGGCATGCGTAGTCAAGCATTAAAGGCAATTGCCGATGCTGATGTTCTTTGCTTTATGATAGATGGCCCCCAAGGTTGCACACCTTACGATGTAACGCTTGCAAAAGAAATTCGTCGTATTAATAAGCCTGTTATTATTTTAGTGAATAAATCAGAGGGGACGCGTGGCGATCAGGGTTTAAGTGACGCTGCAATGCTTGGGTTATCTAATATAATCATTCCCTTATCTGCGGAACATGGTACGGGTATGTCTGATTTTTCTGATGAATTAGCGATTATATGTAAAAAATTAGCATCAAATGCTGAACGTGATGTTGCAGAAAAAGAAAACGTATCTGATAATGAAACTGAAGAGAATTATAAAAATAGGCCTATTCAGCTAGCTATTATGGGGCGTCCAAATGCCGGAAAATCTACTTTGTTTAACACCCTTCTTGGTGAAGAACGTCAATTAACTGGAGATATTCCTGGCCTTACCCGTGATGCAATTCGCACACCTTTTATGTATAATGGAAAAAATTATACCTTAATTGATACCGCAGGTATGCGGAAAAAATCACGTGTCATAGATGAAGTCGAAAACTTAGCAACCCAAGATGCTAAAAAAGCGTTACAATATGCTGAGGTTGTTATTCTTATGATAGATGGCTCTATTCCCCTAGCGGAGCATCTAGAAAAACAAGACTTAACCTTAGCCCAAATGATTTTAGCTGAAGGCCGTGCGATGGTTTTGGCCATTAATAAATGGGACAAAGTTAAAGAGCAAAAAGCTTTTTTGAACCATATTAAAAACGAGCTTACTTATAAGTTGGCACAAGGTTCAAGTGTGCCCCTTATAACGCTATCTGCTTTAAATAATCAGAATTGTGATACGTTAATGCAAGCAGTTGAAAGTATGTATACGCAGTGGAATCGTCGTATTCCGACTGGAAAATTAAATCATTGGTTTGATTTTGTGACGCAAAATCATTCGCCACCAATTGTGCGCGGCCAACGTATTAAATTAAAATATATTACGCAAATTAAATCACGACCACCAAGCTTTGTGGTTTTTGGAACAAAGTCAAAAGATATTCCCGATTCATATCAACGCTATTTGGTAAATACGTTAAGAAAAGATTTTGATATTACCGGAGTGCCCATACGACTTCATTTTAAGAGCCCTAAAAATCCATACGATAAGTAGTAGTATTAGGTAGTAATAAGGTAATGAACCCCTAAATTTGACACTGTCGTTAGGAACCCTAATTTGGGATTAAAAAGTT
>DPKF01000112.1 GCA_003542655.1 Holosporales bacterium | reverse complement strand
TTAATATATAGTCTTAAAATACGTTAGTTGGCTTCACGACTCAAGAAAAAACAGTTCACTAAATACCTTGCTGTGATATATTTTTAAGAATAGATACATGGGCAGTCACTTCATAAAATTTTTGAATTGAATGATCATCAATGGTTGGTAAAACTTGTGCAGTGGTTAAAAAACAAGCAATAAGTGCTCTTAACGCCTCATGCTTCCACTCTAAAACCTCGTTGGGTAAAACATGATATTTTTCACATATTTCAGGAATTGTGGTGCTACCCTTAATAAGATCAAGAATAACTTTTGCTTTCTTTGATAGTTTATAACAGTTTGTACACGTTAACATTTGCTCTCCTTAAAATTAAAGCAGTTGCGCATTACTAAAGTTTGGTCAGCGCCTATATGCTGACCAAACTGCTATCCCGAACTCACAAACCAAAACTACCTAAAATAAATGAAATATTTAATCGTCAAAAAACACTTACATACCATTTTATTTTACCTACGTATCTAATACGTATAATGATAAATCCTCAATCAAACCAATATTTTTGGAACTTTAACATAGCTGAGACTGTGGAATTGATACCTTTATAAGGTTTTTATAAAACAATTGAGAGAACTGTACATAAACAAACCAGAATAACTCAAATGCTCTTCTCAGTCTTTAATTGTACGCATTTTTGCGACCAATTTTCTTTATAATATGAAAAACCAACGCTTTGATAATGCTTTAAATCGGCTTTTAGTCTGTCAAATAACTGACTGGGGCAAAAAGCAGCAGCTGCACGTGGGCACAAATCATATAAACTTATCGATAAATACGGTTCTATGTTTTGTGGGGCATTGTTAATATTTAGCCCTATACCAATTAATAGAGAGTCACCCATATTTTCAATAAGAATGCCGCCTAATTTTTTAATATCTCCTGTCAAATCATCTTGAGTCACGATATCGTTTGGCCATTTAAAAGCATAGTTGTGAACAGTTAACATTTCTAAATATTTTCCAATAGATACTGCAACGACAAATGCAAGATCTCCGCTATGAATGGGTAAAATAGTGACATCTTTAAAGACAAAAGTACCATGAAAATTTTCAGAAATACTTTTCCACGGTGTGCCCCTGCGACCAAATCCGTTTGTTTGCAAGTCTGCTTGTATCAGCGTATCTTCTAAAAAACTTTGATAATGTTCGCGGGCATATAGTTGTGTAGAATTAAGCGTTTTAAAATAAAGAATTTTACCCATATTTTAAGTATTTAATTCTAATATGCTATGATTTGCATCTTTTATAATGCGCTTACCAAGCCCTGTTAATACGGACCCTGGGCCAACTTCATTAAAATCGCTCACACCAAGGCTTTCTAAAGTTAAGATAGATTCACGCCAGCGCACACGCCCACAAATTTGGTCGACAAGACATTTTTCAATTTCTTCTTTTGTTGTGATAGGTTGTGCCAATACATTAGATATCACAGGAACAATAGGGTCATTAATGATCGTCTTAGACAAAGCATCTTTCATAACTTCAGCTGCTTTTTGCATGAAAGGACTATGAAAAGGTGCACTTACGGCAAGGGAAATACAGCGCTTAGCACCTTTTATTTTTAAGGCCTCCATCACAAATTCCATAGATTCATTTAAGCCACTAATAACAACCTGGCCGTTGCTATTATCATTAGCAATAACACAACTACCATCATTCGGTAAGCAGGATTCAATATCTTCAATCGTAAGCCCAATAATCGCTGCCATAGATCCTTTTCCTATAGGCACAGCATCTTGCATAGCGCACCCACGTGTGTAAACAAGTTGAATAGCATCTTCAAAAGTTAATGCTTTGGCAGCAACTAGAGCAGAATATTCACCCAAAGAATGCCCTGCAACATATGCACATATTTCTGCTATGTTTTTTTGTTGTTCTGCTAAATAACAGTTTAAAATTGCCATACTTGCTGTAAGCAATGCTGGTTGTGCGTATTGCGTTAAAGTTAATTTTTCAGTAGGGCCGTTAAAAATAACATCGGATAAATCAAAATTTAAAATATTATTTGCTGCTTCAAAAAGATCTTTTACATGTTGTTGTTTATACAAATTTTTAACCATGCCAACGGTTTGCGACCCTTGACCCGGAAACAATAATGCGCGCATCTTATCTATCTAACATAAAATTCAACCTTATTACTAACAAAAAAAATAAAAATAATCAAGTTATTAAGTGTTTATTAACCTTTTGCAGGGTATAAAGAACTTAGTAGGGTGAAAACCCAAAGTATGTTAACTGTTCATAATCACAGGAAGTGAGAATATAAAATGGTAGATAGTATTAATACAAACACAGCATCTATTGCTGCACGTAACGCTCTTAGTAAAAACAACAAAGAACTTGCTAAAGTACAACAAGACTTAGCAACAGGTAGCTTGATTGCTGACCCTTCAAACTTACCTGGTCCAGCCGGTGTGGCATTTGCAATTTCTGCAGATATCAAAACAACACAAGCTGCTGCTAAAAACCTTGTTCAAGGTGAAGCCTATGTTCAGACTGGTACTGGTGCACTTGCAACATTACAAGAACTACATGAACAAATGTCTAGCCTTGCTGCAACAGCAAACAACGATATGACATTAGACGCTGCGGCACTTACAAACTTACAACTTGAAATGGATGCGCTAACTACCGAAGCCAAAAACGTTGTTGATACAAGTAAATTTAATGGTGTGTCTTACTTTACTGGTGCAAATACGTTTCAAATGCAAGTTGGTACTGAAGGTTCAACTGTTTTGTCCCACACAACTTCTGACTTAACATCAATGGCAACAGCTGGCAACACGCCAGGGTTTTTAGACATTACGTCAGCTGCTGCAGCAGCAACAGCGTTAACAAGCATTGCAGCGGAACGTGTGACAATTAACAACGAAGTGGCAAAACTTGGTGCGTTAAAATCGAGAATAGGATTTATTACAAACAACCTAGGCACAACAATTCAAAACTTCTCTGGTGCAAAAGCCGCCTTCGCTGACACGGATATTCCATCAGCTTTGGAACGCTCTCAAACACTAAATGCTTTAGTTGACGTTGCTGGTGCAATGATGAGTAAAACTTTGGAAAAAGCCGGCAAGCTTTCTGAACTTGTGAAAAGCGCGCGTTAATTCTTCAAAATTCTTTAATAAAAGCGCTCAAGCAAATATGTTTGGGTGCTTTTTTGTCTTTGTTATCCATATTTTTTAAGTGCAGAAACAACATTTTGTTTATCTTGTTCTGTAAGACCTACAAATAAAGGCAAACTAATACAGACCTTATAATAAGCCTCTGCACCTGGTAGTGCAATTTTACCGTATAATTTTTCATAATAAGGATGCTGATATAACGGCATGTAATGAATTTGCGTTCCAATACCTTGATCATGCAGTTCTTGAACAACCTCCTGGCGTGATTTTCCAATAGCATCAAAATCAATAAAAACAACGTATAAGTGCCAAGCCGTTTTAGAATGATTTAGGCGTTTCATTACTTTAATATTTTTTAAGGCCGATAGTGCACTATCATAATATTCAACTGTTTTCAGCCTGTCCTGAATAAAAAAATCAAGCTTGTCTAGCTGAGATGAACCAAGTGCGCAATTTATATCGCTAATACGGTAATTAAAACCCAACTCTTGCATTTCATAATACCAGGGGCCATGGCTTTCATTTTTCAATCGTTTTTCATCACGTATCATACCATGCGTTCTTAAAGCACTTATTTTTTGATAAAGTTTCGGATCTTCTGTCGTAACGGCTCCCCCCTCCCCCATCGCAATCGTTTTAACAGGATGAAAAGAAAATGTCGTGACATCAGAATAAGCGTTGGACCCAATATGATGAGATATACCTTTGGAATCTATATAAGAAGTTCCAATAGCATGGGCAGCATCCTCTATTATTTTTAAGGTATGCTTTTTTGCAAATGCATGGATATCTTCCAGGTTAGCACATTGCCCTGCAAAATGAACGTTAATAAAAGCTTTAAAATTTGTATTAGGGTTTTTATTAATGGCATCTTCTAATGTTTCTGGGGTTATTAAACCCGTTGTACGGTCTATATCAACAAACACAACATCTGCACCAGTAAAGCGTACAGCATTAGCAGAGGCTAAAAATGTTATAGCTGGCACCAGCACGCTATCCCCCGGGCCAACACCTAGCGCAAGTAAAGCAAGGTGTAATGCTGTTGTTCCATTTGAACACGCGGCAGCATAAGACGCTTTGGTAAGCTTCTTTAATTTCCCCTCGAAATTATCAACATGCGGGCCACACGTTAACCAATCACCCTTTAAAACATTAACAACAGCATCTATATCATTTTGGTCAATGCATTGGCGTCCATATGAAATCATTTTACTTATACAGAATATGAATTAGTGAGATTATTATAATCATAACAAATTTATCTAGCAAGGATATCAATAACAATAGATTTACCCAGATAAAATGAAGTTGAATTTATGCTACTTTTTTGGAGATTAACGACATAGTGTCATATTTTATCTAAACACTGATCATATAATAAAAACATATTGACTTGTATAATAATTTATAGTAGTTTGCGAACAAGTGAAATATGAATCCGGGATTTTAAAAATGAATAAATGTTTTTTAGGTATACTATTATGCATGAACACAAACATATTAGTTTATGCGTTAGACGGTGGAGAGAGCGCAGAACAAAAGAAACCGCCGTCTCTTCTTATTTCTGAAGCGACGCCAGTTCCGCATCCATTTGGTGGTTATAATGTGCCCTGTAATCCTAGCTATCCGCAGATTACAAAGCATGTTATTTCTCTCTATAAACAAATTCAGAAACCGCCGCGCATTTTAGATATAGGTGCTGGAAGAGGCACTTATTTGGAATTTTTAGCCTCATGTTCGTGCTTTTCAAAAGTCATCATACAGTACAGGGCTGTTGAAATGATTCCAGAAATGCGCGCTCAATTAATAAATTTAGCAACAGAAGCTAAAACAAGATCGCCAAAATCTGAATTCAAGATCAATACTGAATCTAATCTTGACTTTTTTGACTGGGCATCCGCTACAAGAGATGAGCCCTATGATGTTATCACTGCACAACTATTTTTACACTATTGTGATCTCACACAAATTCCTCTGTTTTTCGATCATATAGTAAAACTATTAAAGCCCGGTGGAATCTTATTTTTATCTGTAGACCATGATGCTTCTCAAACAGGGCTTAAATTCCCTATATGTTTAAGAAATGTAGGTGATCAACAAAAAGTATTCGTACTAGGATATTCCAGTAAGTTGCTCAGTCATCTTTTAGAATGTTGGGGTTTTGATATAATAAATATAGCAGAAGCAATACTTCCCACACACCTTAATGGCCAAAATACGGTTATGCCAGTCATTTTAAGCAGCGCTATATTAACAAGACCGGAAGGTTTAAAAAGCAAACATCGTCTCAACCAATTTTTGAGTGAACAGTCTAAACGTTATGTTACAAAAGAAGCAGTCACAATATCACACTTAAGACAAGAACTATACGAAAAAACCGGTATTCAATTAACAGAAGAAGAGTATTTAGCAATTCTGCAACAACCAGGAGGGTTAGAAACCTTGATTAGAAAAGAAGATCAATAGAAGATTTTTACATAAGCTCCACCTATAAACCCCAACTCGGGATTAAAACGTTATTATTGATA
>DPKF01000167.1 GCA_003542655.1 Holosporales bacterium | reverse complement strand
TTTTTGACATGAAATTACCAAGTGATGTTGCTTTAAATGTAGCATCAGATACACATAAAGCTATGGCAACAAAGCAATTGGCAGCAGTAATAGAGGCTAATCCACATCTAAAAGCTAAATTCAATGACGCACAACTTTCAGATATTGTAGCAGGTAAAAAAACTATAGAAGACTATATTTGGCATCATCATCAAGATATTGGTCGTATGCAGTTAATTTCTAGAGATCTTCATGTTAAAACAGGGCATGTTGGTGAAAATCTTTGGAGGAGGGGCTTAGATGGAACACAATAATTTTATTGATTGGCGGAGTTTTGGAAAAAGCATAGATAATACAACCAATTTTGAAAATTTTGAAGAAACATACGGTTTGATCCTTCCAGAATCATACAAAAACTTAGTGCGTTTTCGTGATGGTGGTGTGTTAAAGAAGGATTTATTTTATTATCAATTTCAAAAAGATAATTATCGCAATTGTGTAGGGCGTTTTTTATGCTGGAATGAAAAAAAATATAGTTTTCAAACTCCACCACCATTTTTGCCGAAAGGGTTGGTCCCTTTTGACGAAGATAAAGATGGAAATTTTATTTGTTTCGATTATAGAATTGATCCTGAATTGGATAATCCACCAGTCGTTGATTGGAATTACAAAAAAAACAATGGTAGTTTATTGTCCACATATCAAAACCCACCTGAGTTTTTCCCCAAGGGATTCATTCCATTTTCAGAAGACGGAGGGGGAAATTATATTTGCTTCGATTATAGAACATGCAGTGAAAATCCACTCATTGTTTACTGGGATCACGGAATAGAGGAAAATGAAGGGATCTTCTTTTTAGCCGATTCCTTTGAAGAATTCCTATCTATGCTTAAATCAGAGGAAGAAATAGCCGCCTTGGAGACCAGCCAATCTTTAGAATCTGGTGATTCAGAGATAAAATAACCTTCCCACCAATATCCTAAACTGGCACCACAAAAGCGGTTGCGGAGGCTGTGTATCATCTGACAAGTCAGTGGTGTCTCAGTCTTGCAACAAAGACCGCAAGGCTTAAGATTTATGGGTGTGGATGCTGAAATTGCCCAAGATATTATGAGTGTTGCTGAAGGAGCAACAATATTGTTTCAACCTTTAAGAGCTGGTATGACGAAAGTCGAGGGCGTCGTTGTACGTAGTACGGTTCGCACTGAAGGTGGCACCGCTGCTACCAAAGCCGCTGGACAGGCTGAGGCTTCTGGTGCTAGTAGTGCATTCAATGCAGAATTACTTAAGAAACAATTTATTGCAGAACAAATTTCGAAGGGACATTCTTTTGAAAAACATATATTAAGCCAGGGTGAATTTCCTTCTTGGATCCGGACCACAAAACAATTACAGCACCATATTGAAACAGTACTTAATGACCCAGTTACGACGCACAAAACTTTAAATGAAATTAGGAGTATATATGTACATCGTCCATCACATAGTGTCATAATTCATAATGTTGGAGCACTTGATAGAGGTACTATTTTTCAACCAAAAACTGGAATAGATGGGTTTTTACAAAGCAGTAAGTGGAAATGAAAAGTTCAATTTTTTTAGAGCCAAACATGTTGGTTATTGAAGAAATTATTAGGGATGCATTATCAATTCCAAGAGATCACAATCAATGTAAAATTAAATATGAACATGAATTGAAAGATATTTTATCCATATATGAGGCATATAAGTCTAATTTAAATGACTGGAATAAGGAGAAAACTTTTTGTGAGGAGTGGGGCCTAGTGATACCTCAGAAACCTATTTGGGATGAAAATGCTATTCCAGATTCACTTAGTACTGCTATTATATTCCTTATAAATGAATTAAAATCAGAATACACTTCAGATGATTTATTAAATACGTACACTGGAACTAGTAAAGACATTTTGGAGAAAATCAGCTGCCAATAAAAATTTTTCATCCCGAATTGGGGTTTGTAAACCGCATTTAAAAATAACGTTTTTTTATTTATATGAACACTTTGTGTACAAACTAGTCAAGTGTTGCACCAAGTAAAAAAAACAGATAGAATAAGAATTGATTTAATTTTTATAGGTTATTATATATGTTTTTTATTACTGCAGCTTACGCTGATGGTGCAGCTAGTGCCGCGTCCCCCTTTATGCAATTTGTACCACTAATTTTAATTGGTGTTGTCATGTATTTCTTAATGTTTCGGCCCGAGCAAAAAAAGAAAAAAGAGCATGAAAAGAAAATTGCCGCGTTAACACCAGGCGTGCAAATTATTACCAATGGCGGCATCGTTGGCACCATTTCAAAAATAGAGAACGATATGTTTCTACTTGAAATTGCAAAAGATGTTCATATTCGTATTGTAAAATCTGCAGTCACACGTTTTGTTGAAACACCTGAAAAAAAAGTTATGCAACAAACAGCTAAAAATGATGTTGTAAAAAAAACAAAAGCGCGTACACCTAAAAAACAAGCTTAATTATTTAAGGGATATATCATGTTACAACTTTCTAAGATGAAGTTATTGATAATTTTTGGCACATGCTTATTGGGATTACTATTTGCACTTCCCAATGTGTTGGATCAACAAACAATAGTAAAGCTGCCATCATTTTTACAAAAAACTGTGAATTTGGGATTAGAACTACGTGGCGGTTCTCATATTCAGTTAGAAGTTGATTTAAAATCTGCACAGAAAGATTATTTATGCCATGTTAAAGATGAAGTTAGAAATGCATTTAGAAAAGAGCAGATTGGCTATACTGATCTTAAATTGATAACGAAAGATATGGGGAATATAACATTAACGCTCCGTGACCAAAATGATTTTTCAAAAGCAAAAAAAGCAATTATTAAAATTGATGCAGACCTTACAATTCAAGATCTGTCTGATGGCAGTATACATATAACATTTAAAGCTGCGGCCTTAGAAAAGCGTAATAAACAAATTATAGAACAATCAATTGAAGTTGTTCGTCGCCGTGTTGATGAATCTGGTACAAAAGAACCAAATATTCAGCGCCAAGGTGAAGACAGAATTATTGTGCAGCTACCTGGTGTTGAAGACCCTGCAGAGGTCAAACGTATGATTGGTAAAACAGCTAAACTAACATTTAGGCTTGTTGATAATAATGCACAGACCGTGGGTAGCACAGAAGATGGCAAGCCTATGGGTATTGCTCCACAAGGTTCAGAATATTTAATGACGACAGATCATAAGGGAAGAAAATATTTTATTCCCGTACGCACAGAAGTTAAATTAACGGGCGACCAACTGGTAGATGCGCGCATTACAGAGGACCCTAGATCAGGACAGCCAGCTGTTAGCATTCAGTTTGATTCTAAAGGTACGCGTGCCTTTGCTGAAATTTCTAAAAACAATGTAAACAGGCAATTTGCAATGGTTTTAGATGATACAGTTATTAGTGCCCCTGTTTTTAACGAACCCATTACTGGTGGTAATGCGCAAATATCGGGTCGTTTTACCTATAAAGAGGCAAATGAATTATCTGTTCTTTTACGTGCAGGCTCTCTACCTGCTCCCCTTAAAGTTGTTGAAGAATCAACTGTTGGACCAAGTCTTGGTGCAGATTCTATTCAACATGGCAAACAGGGCGTTGGCATTGCTTTCGTTTTGGTTTCAATTTTTATGATCATGTGTTATTCACTGTTCGGCGCGATCGCCAATATTGCCTTAACATTTAATATTATCTTGCTTTTTGCGGGCCTTTCTATTTTGCAAGCAACTTTAACATTACCTGGTATTGCTGGTATTGCCTTAACAATTGGAATGGCTGTTGATGCGAACGTGCTGATTTATGAGCGTATTAAGGAAGAACTTAGAACAGGCGTTAAGGTGATGGTCGCCATACAAGCTGGTTATAAGCGTGCTATGACAACGATTTTAGATTCCAACTTTACAACTCTTTTGGGTGCTGCCGTTTTATTTGAGTTTGGTTCAGGCCCTATTAAAGGGTTTGCCGTCACTTTAGCTTTGGGTATTTTAATTTCCTTGTTTACCGCACTATCGCTAACAAAGCTTATTATATATCTTTGGATACGTAATAAGAAAAATTTAACAACACTTCCTATTTAAGGATTTTGATCATGGCATTACAACTTATTCCACATAATACAAAAATAGATTTTGTTGGCAGACGATTTATCACTTTTTTCATGGCCCTAATTTTGGCTGTTCTTGGCACTTCTGGTTATTTTAATGGACTTAACTTTGGTGTTGATTTTAAAGGTGG
>DPKF01000053.1 GCA_003542655.1 Holosporales bacterium | reverse complement strand
ATGCAACGGCACAACGCTATCCGGCTTCCCTCACTAAAAAAATGACACTATATTTAATGTTTGACGCCTTGAAAAAGAAACGTATTACTCTAAAAACACATTTTCCTGTATCAAACCGCGCTGCAAGGCAGCAACCATCAAAACTTTGGCTAAAGGCGGGCCAAACTGTTTCTGTTGAAACACTTTTAAAAAGTATGATCGTCAAATCTGCGAATGATTGTGCGGTTGTGGCGGCAGAAGGCTTGTATGGATCTGTTGAAAATTTTGCCAAAATGATGACGAAAAAAGCCCATGAATTGGGGATGACCCATACAATCTTTAAAAATTCATCTGGATTAAATGATCGCCATACAAACGACAAAAGACAATTTACAACAGCAAAAGATATGTCTGTTTTAGGTATAGCGCTTTATCGCGATTTTCCAGAATACATGCACTATTTTAAACTTAAAGAATTTAGCTATGGTGGAAGGATAATTAAAACGCATAACCGCATGCTAAATGATCAACATGGTATTGATGGATTAAAAACAGGCTATGCAATAGCGCCTGGCTTTAATATTAGCACATCCGCCATTCGTTATAATAAGCAGAATAAGCCCTATCGTTTATTTGTTGTCGTGATGGGTGGAAAAACGGCTAGATCACGCGATCAACGTGCACATGAGCTGTTGGATTATGGGTTTCAAAAATTAGGTTTTGAACAACAGTATCAACCGCCTGTGCAAGCGTTCACAACTTTTGATGATCTGTTAGACGAACAAACTCAAAATTCAAGGCGTTCTGCGCCAACTTTACAAAAGGTGTCAGCCATACACAAAAAAACTACTCAAAAACGCTATAATGTTTTGTCAAAAAATATGGTTAAAAGCTTGAACACATTAAAAAAAGTCGGTATGTTTCGTCAAAAAAGTCGTTTCCAAAAAACGCGATGATGCTTGAGATAACGGACTTAAAAAGAATTAAGGATAATAAAAACAGGCTTCTATCCCTAGATGTTGGTGAAAAAACGATTGGATTAGCCATTTCAGACGCCATGTGGATGATTGCAACTCCTCACGAAACGATAAAGAGAAAATCGCTTCAGGCTGATGTTGATATTCTTTTAAGCATAAAGAAACAATATAATGTGGCCGCTTTTATTATGGGTTATCCCTTACATATGAACGGAACAGCAGGTGTATCATGTGCGCGTGTGATAAATTTGGCAGAGGCACTTGGGGATGACTTTCCTGTTCTGTTATGGGATGAACGGTTATCCACGTCTGCTGTGGAGCGTACATTGATAGAGGCTGATACCTCACGTAAAAAGCGCAAAAAGGTTATTGATAAGCTGGCTGCAAGTTATATATTGCAGGGTGTATTAGATAGACTTGGCTATGACCAGCATTAAAAAAACAAACGGCGGAGAGTTTTTGAACATCTTAAAACTGAATGTGCCTACTGTTTCTCCCTTAAAACAAAGAGAAGAGGACAAGTGCTGCGTGGTGTTCCAGGAGGACCCCATCAGAAAATCACTACGTCAATACAGTTGATCATACACATCACAACACAGAACCAATAAGATTTTTTAATCCCGAGTTGGGGTTAAAAAGCACTAAAAAATAGTGCTTTTTATACTTTGTCTCATTTTCTTAAATTAATACTCGCTTTATTTTTTTCGTCATCGTTATTTTGATGTGGTGCTGTTTCGCGACGCTTCTAGTGCACCTTTTAATGATCGCCCCTTTCCTCGTGGTGTTATTTGTTTCTCCGGAGAGAGAGATGATGCTCTGGGTGTTATTGGTGTGGATTGACCTGAATCACTTCCTTCTGTTTCTATAAAGTCTTCAAATGAAGGGGGGCGTATATTTTGTTTTTGTTTCGGTTCTTCTGTAACTATTACTGGCATTTCAGCACCCGTTCCCGGTTTTTCTTGTGGCGTCTGATTTTGTTCTGTTGCATAGGATAGTGTTAAAACACTTGAAAAAAGTATTAAAAAATATATTGATTTTGTCATATTATCTCCATATAGTTGTATCGACTTATGTATATTCTTCGTAATATGTCATTACTATTTATTAGTCTAACAGTAAAATCCATAAAAATAAAATTTTAGAATAATTTTAATTATTATTCTCTGTTATCCCTTACTTAAATAGATAAAAAGGGGCTCTAAATTTTTAGAGCCCTTTTTGGTTTATATGTTTTTAATTAGAATTACGCATCATCTCTTATTGTATTGGCTCTTTCCATTCCTTCTTCTTCCTCTTCCTCTTCAGAATCACTTTTTAAAGGTTCTACTACTTCGTCATTATCCTCTGCAGTTGTACTGATTGCGTCTAATAGAGCGGCAGGATAAGTGGTGGATTCTGTAGTAGCTTCTCCAACTGGGGTTGAGGTTCTGACTGCAGCTTTTTCTTCCTCATCAAGTTTGGCTTCCCTGAGTTGTTCTCTTAGAGCGAAGAGCAATGATTCTTTTCCCGTGAGTCCTTCTAATATAGCTTCCAGCAATAAGGTTCTTTCTTCAGGAGAGGCCGCGTCAAGAGCACTTGCTGCAGCTTCCGTTTCTGCATCATCAAGTGTGGGTTGCGGTTCTAACAGATGATCTGGTAAAACGAATAATGCCTTAATGCATGAAATGACTGAATCATCATCAACTGGTGTTGTGCTGATTACCGTAATTGCGGCGTCTTCTTCAGAAGCATTAGAGGGTGCGGTTAAAAATAAGGGGGGAGCAGCAGCAAACGGATCATAGCTTTCCGACATAGTCGGTACAGGTGATAAAACATCAGAAAATGTAACGTGCCTATCGGGATTTGTAGGTATATCTGATGTAGCATTGGCAGTGCCCACCAAGCCAACAAACAGTGTTGAGAAATAGATTATTTTCTTCATAGTAACTCCATTTTAGTGTGTATAATGTTTACACGTATTCATTTACATGTAAAACCTATCTACTAACCTAGCAACAAGTTAAATAAAAATAAACTAAAATTTTAAAGAAATAATTTACAAACACGTGTGATTTTTGATTGTCGCTCTATTTTAAAAGCCAAGCCTTAGCAACATCAACCATTCTAAGCGAAAAAGCCCATTCATTATCGTACCACGATAAAACACGACAAAATCGATTATCTAAAATTTGTGTTTGCGTCATATCAAAGACAGAGCTTGCTGGATAGTGATTAAAATCTTTTGAAACAAGGGGTGCGTTGCAAAAATCTAAAACGCCCTTCATTCTGCCTTGTGCAGCTTCTTTTATAGCATGATGAATAATGTCTACATCAAAACTTTTTTTAACACCTAAAAATTTAAAATCAACGGCAGATACATTTGCCGTTGGCACACGAAGGGCTGTGCCATCTAGCTTGCCTTTAAGTTCTGGCAACACAAGACCAACTGCTTTGGCAGCCCCTGTTGAAGAGGGGATGATAGATTCGCCAGCTGCACGTGCCCGGTGCAGATCTGAATGTTGTGTGTCAACAAGACGCTGATCCCCAGTATAGGCATGAATGGTTGTCATATAGCCCACATCAATGCCAACTGTTTTATGAATAACATCAGCAATAGGGGCCAAACAGTTCGTGGTGCAAGAAGCGTTTGATACAATTTTATGATCAACTGTTAATTTGTTGTGGTTGACACCATAAACAACTGTAAGATCTGCATCTGGGCTTGGTGCAGAAATAAGAACATGTTTCGCACCTGCTTTTAAGTGTTGGGCGGCAAGTTCACGTTTGGTGAAACGACCAGAGCATTCAAAAACGATATCCACATTTAAATCACCCCATGGTAATTTTTCAGGTGATGGTTCTTGAAACATTGAAATTTGCATATGGTCTATGGTTAAGCTATTACCATTAGATGAAACAACGCCCTTATAACGACCATGAACGCTGTCATACTTAAATAAATGGGCATTATCTTCAGGTTTTCCAAGGTCATTAATAGCAACAACTTGAATATCGGTCTGATTTGTTTCTAAAATGCCCCGCAACACAAGACGGCCAATACGCCCAAAACCATTAATTGCAATTTTTAATGTCATCTATTTTCTATAAATCAAAGTATGTAGTTACTATTCTAGTATAGAAGGAAGACGCAATCAATTGCTTAGCAATACACATTTTTCTTTGTACGGTTGTGTAAAATAGTTATAATTAATTGATCTCGTACAAAATACTATGAATGCATAATCAGTTTATAAAAAAAAATAAAGATGTTTCGTTACAGCAAATTTTAAGTCTCTTAAATGTTGCTGTGAATAACGATGTTAACAAGACGCTTATACTGACTGGAATTGCGCCCCTAAACACGGCTTTACAGGAACATATATCTTTTTTGCATAATGCAAAATATGTGAATGATTTAGAAAATACTAAGGCTGGCGTGGTGATAGTACACCCTGATTTTAAAGATAAAGTGCCTAATAGTACGCTTGCTATTGAATCACAGGAACCCTATCGTGACTTTGGAAAGGTGATGAACTTATTTTATCCAAAACCACAAAGTACAGGTGTTATAAGTAATAAAGCCGATGTGCACCAAACAGCTGTTATAGGGCGTAATGTGCAGATAGATGCATTTGCCTCCATTAAAGCTGGCGTTAAAATTGGTGACAATACGATTATTAAGTCACACACAACCCTAGGTGAAAATGTAGAAATTGGCGATCATTCTTATGTAGAAGAAAATGTGACGTTATCGCATTGTATTATTGGTCGCTTTGCAAACATAAAAACAGGTGCGCGCGTAGGGCAGGCTGGCTTTGGGTTTCATATGGATGCAAAGGGGCACTTTGACATTCAACAATTAGGATGCGTTCGCATTGGGGACGATGTTCAAATAGGATCAAATACAACAATTGATCGGGGTAGTCAGTCAGACACGATTATTGGCAATCATGTTCGCATAGATAATCAAGTGCAAATAGCCCATAACGTAGAAATAGGGGACGCCTCTGTTATTGTGGCGCAAGTTGGTATTGCTGGCAGTACAAAGCTTGGTAAATTTGTAATCGTTGCAGGGCAAGTAGGTATTGCAGGCCACTTAAAGATTGGTAATTTTGTAAAAGTTGCTGGTGGTAGTGGTATTATGCGCGATATTGAAGATGGCGCAACTGTTGCTGGCAGACCTGCTGTTAATGTAAAAGATTGGCATAGGCAAACTGTTGCCCTTAAAAAACTGGGTCAAAAAAAGCAAGAAATTAAAGGATGTTAATATGACAGATATTACTGATAAAAAAACCTTAGATACTATCTTAGATATCAATGCTATTAAAAAGTTATTACCACATCGCTATCCCTTTTTATTGGTAGACAAAGTAAAAGATATTATACCTTTTGAAAGTGCTACAGGTATTAAATTAGTCACGGCAAATGAGTGGTATTTTGAAGGACATTTTCCAAATTATCCAATCATGCCCGGTGTTTTAATAATAGAGGCAATGGCCCAAACGGCAGGCGTTTTGATTCTTCATTCTCAACAAATTGAGAATAATCAACAGTCTGCCGAACAAAATATGGTGTATTTTATGTCTATGGACAAAGTGAAATTTAGAAATCCTGTTGTGCCCGGGGATGCGTTAGAAATTAAAGTAATCAAAGAACGTGTACGGGGCAATGTGTGGCGCTTTATTGGCAAAGCTTTTGTAGACGGCAAGTTAACAAATGAAGCCATATTTACAGCGATGGTTGCGAATTAAATTTTTAAGAGATGAAGCATGCGCTATTTAAAAAACACGAATATACAATTATTAATTTCCCTTATTCTTGCCTATGCACTGCAGCCATTTTTAAGTGTGAATGCGATAGCGTTTTTTTATAGCTTATCTCTGGCATTAAAAGACATGTTAATGATTGTCTTACCCTTCTTAATATTCTTTTATGTTGCTGCAGCCTTAACAAGCTTTAAAAAGGCTGCACCGCTTATGGTGCTAAGCTTATTTGTTCTCGTTGTTTTGTCAAATGCGTTAACGGTGCTGACCGCATACGGTGTTGGAACCCTAACATTGCAAGGGATTTGCGGCAAAACAATCATTAAATTGTCTAGCAGTTCAGAGGCGCTTCCTATTCTGTTTAAATGGCCCTTACCCCAAATTATTAAAAATGAATGGGCCTTAATCGCCGGTATTTTAATTGGCATTGGCTGTTCATTGCTGCCGACTGATAAACGGGCTTCAATGATAGCATTTATTCAAAAGGGAAAAGATAACGCTACAATAATTTTGAAAAAAGGGTTTATTCCAATTTTGCCTTTATATGTTTTGGGCTTTGGCATGAAGTTGATTCATAATGGATCGCTGGCGACACTTTTAGAAAGTTATAGCAAAGTCTTTATATTAAGTAGCGTCTTAATTTTGTCCTATATTTTTTTGATGTATTTAATTGGAACAGGCTTTTCTATTCAAAAAACACTAATCGTTGTAAAAAACATGTTTCCTGCGTGGCTGACTGGATTTTCAACCATGTCTAGCGCTATCGCTATGCCGATGACCCTTGCTGCAACAGAAAAAAATATAAAAGATAGTGCATATGCACAGTTTGTTGTGCCAACAACGGCGAACATTCACATGGTTGGTGATGGATTAAGCATTGCTTTAACAGCACTTGCTTTGTTGGTTATGTCTGGTTGCGGACTGCCTAGTTTTGATGTTTATCTCGTCTTTGTTATGTATTATTGTTTGGCTAAATTTTCATCAGCTGGTGTGCCTGGTGGTGGTGTGATTGTTATCTTGCCCGTTGTTGAACAGTATTTGGGCCTTAACGCAGACCTTACCAGCCTGCTTGCAACTATTTATATTTTGCAAGATAGTTTAATGACATCATCTAATGTGATGGCAAATGGCGCTTTTGCCATGATTACCCATAAAATATTTAAAAAAATAGGCTGGCAAAAGTAATTTTAAACTTATCTCACTTCTATAGTTATTTTGCACTTTCTGTTGTGTCAGCTTTGTCAGTTATATTCTTAATAATAGCCAGGGAAAATCCTTTGAACTTCTTCTCTAAAACCATATACATTGCAAAGACAGGAATTGAAATATACACAAGAACCCCAGCACAAATTAATGGAATACGTATTATAGAATTATTTATAAAAGTTGTATTCTGAATAAATATTGAGCTAAACTTACAAAAAAATCCAATAATTCCTGCTAAAAGCAATTGTATAAACATCACATATAAAAAAAATGTGATAAACACTTTGAAGGCGATACTGTATGTTGGTTTGATTATTTCTTTTCCCATAGTATTATCCTAAATTTAGTAATTTAATCTTCGTATAACTTAGATATTAGCATACAGTTTTTATAATATAGGGATAAACTTAAAAAAAAGTTAATTTGTACATATATAAAGGTCAGGAAAATTGGCTGGAAGACCTGGATTCGAACCAAGACTGCCCGGACCAGAACCGGGAGTTCTACCGTTAAACTATCCTCCAGCATAGATTAAATATAACAAATTTTCATACTAATTGCCAATGTATGATATAAAGAAATCAAACTCGTATTTTTTGCGATCGTTTTTAAAATTATTACCCAAATATTTTTTGTGTGCCGTTAACTTTTTCTTAAATATTTAGGGGTAGGGTTAATTGTAGAGGGCCACTGATTTGGTGGAGAAGGAATTATTTGAGATTCCTTGGCGGCAGTCATACCTATAGAAATATGGGAATAATGCCCTCGATCCTATGACAGGTATACAAAAAAACGCTGATA
>DPKF01000049.1:4235-8350 GCA_003542655.1 Holosporales bacterium | reverse complement strand
TTTCTCTTTATAAGCAAAGATGCCGTTCTACCGTACCGGGTAAAGATCCTCTAGGCACACAATGTCTAGGGGGAGGCCATAATAACAAAACCACGGTTTTATCAGGGACGGCTTCCGAATCAAAAAGTAGGGCCAAGGGAAAAAACCGCTACAAATAGTTCAGCACCTCTAATTCAATATTATACTGAAAAGATTAAAGAAAGTCTTAATTTTTTTATTAACAAGAATAATAAAGTTTGAAATCGCCTGGTGTGACCACTTTATTAAAGGCATTGATCTCTTCTTTTTTGATCTGGATGTAGGCATCTATTTGATCAGATGTAAAAACACCACCCTCTGTTAAAAAGTTGCGATCTTGATCTAAGGCCGCCAACGCATCATCTAATGACGTTGCAAGTGATGGAAGCTTATCAATTTCACTTTGTGATAAATCGTATAAGTTACCTTCCCAGTGGGCACCTGGATGAATTTTATTTCTAATGCCATCAAGGCCAGCCATAAGCATAGCAGAAAATGCTAAGTATGGATTTGCTGCAGGGTCTGGAAAGCGTGCTTCAATGCGGCGTGCATTTGGAGATGTTGTATGGGGTATTCTACAAGCGGCTGACCTATTGCGTGCTGAATAAACAGCAAGGGTAGGGGCCTCAAAACCTGGCGTTAACCGTCGGTAACTGTTGATTGTTGGATTTGTGAAAGCATTCAATGCTTTGCCGTGTTTTAAGAGGCCGCCTATATAATATAGCGCTGTTTCAGATAGGCCAGCATACTCATCGCCAATAAATAGGTTTTTACCTTTCATATATAATGATTGGTGAACGTGCATACCTGAACCATTATCATTTCCTAAGGGTTTTGGCATAAAAGTTGCTGTTTTTTGGTAGGATAATGCAACTTCTTTAACGACATGTTTATATATACAAACATTATCGGCAGATTGCAAACAGGAAGCATATTTAATGCCCAGTTCATGTTGAGAATGCGCCACTTCATGATGATGTTTTTCAATGGCGACTCCTGATTCTTGAATAGCAAGAAGCATGTTTGATCGCATGTCTGCATTTAAGTCGCGTGGTGCTGTGGCACAGTAAGCTTGTTTATTTAAGGGTTCATGCCCTAGATTTTTATCAAAATCTTTAAAGTGCGGGTTGTTTGGGCTTTCACTGCTGGTTATTTTAAAAAAACTATTTTCTGTATTGGTGGAAAATTGCGCGTTATCAAAAATGAAAAATTCGGGTTCTGGGCCAAAGCGCACTTCATCTGCTATACCAGATTTTTTTAAATAATATTCTGCACGAATGGCTGTGGATCTTGGATCACGTGCATAAAGTTGATTCGTTTGCGGATCCATAACCGAACAAATAACATTGATCGTATGAATGTCACGAAAAACATCCACTTGCGCTGTGTTTGTATCTGGTAATAAAATCATGTCAGAATTATCAATTGGGCGCCAACCCGGAAGGGACGAGCCATCAAACATGAAACCGTTTTTGATCATATCCTCGTCAACTTGACTGGCATGATACGTAATATCATGCCACAGGCCTAGTGTATCGATAAAACGAAAGTTAACAAGATCAGATTCTGTATCTTGAATAAGGTTATGAATTTTTTTCATGTAAGCAACAAATAGAAGGAAATGTTACTAACATTATATATTTTTTTATTTACTTTGTTAAGTGAATAAAAAGATATTAATACTTGTGCATATTAATAAAAGTGAGTGCTTGATTAAAATCGCTCATGGTTTTGTCGCTAAATTCAGAGTCATCTTGAAGCCATATTTTTATAAAATGGAGTAATAAAAGGGAAAAGGTTTCTGCGTGGAAGGTTTGTGGAATAGAGGCAATATAATTTGGGAGAAAGTCTGAAATAAAGGGTATTTCTTTAAAAGGAATATTCACACGCTTAATATTAAAGCGCGTAAATATATTTTTACTTAAACGGCGACCATAATAAATAAAATCTTTTAAGTGTGTGGGTGATGAGAGTACCTCATTTTCTAATTTTTTAATTGTATTTTTTCTATCTTGATACAAGTCTGTTGCCGTCATTAAAAAATCAAATAATTGGTCGTGTAGAGATAAGTCCGAATCAATTTGGATTGTTTGCAAAGTTTCCTCAATTTCTGAAAATAATAAACGAAAGAGGTCTGCATCGGTTATATGTAAATGTGTGTCAAAAAAACGATCATCTTCTTGAAAAGTGTCCAAATCATTTTTTATAAAGGAGCGTATATTTTTTATGGTTAAAAAGGATAAAGGGGTACTTTTTATAAATGCCCAAAGACTGTTAAGTGGTGCTTGCATTGTGTCCTTAAAAAATTAAAAGTAACAGGAGAAATAAAATTGACATGCCAATCATTTGGTTGTCTTTGAAAAATTGTAAGCACTGTTTTGTATTATTATGATTCCAAAAATAGAGGTAAATTGTAAGATACACTGACAGTAAGACAAGGGAAACGTAATACAGTAGAGAAGCGTTATTCATATAGCCTAGTGCTGCTAAAGCTAACATCATACCAGTATAAAATAAGGTGATAGCAAGTTTAGGGGCGTTCTTAAAACGGACAGCTGTTGATTTAACCCCAGCAATTAAGTCATCTTCTAAATCTTGAAAGGCATAAATGGTATCATAAGCAAGGGTCCAGCATATGCCAGCAGTGTATAGAGCAATTAAGTTCATCACTGGTATGCTTCCATAGCCAATAATCCATATGCCTATATTAAAAAGAAGACCAAGCATAAGTTGTGGCCAATTTGTAAAACGCTTGCATAAAGGGTATATAAAAGCACCAGTAAGCCCTAGAAGGCCGATCATTTTATTTGCAGGTGGTAAATTTGTAAATACATAAAGACCCGGTATCAGACATATAAATGCAAAAATAATGGCTTCTTTTATGGATAAAGTACCAGCTGCTAAGGGGCGTTGTTTTGTTCGTGTGACTTGTGCGTCAAAATCTTTGTCAGCAATATCATTAATAATGCAGCCAACCGTTCTAAGAGACGTTGCACCAAGAAGATAGACAAGGGATTTATATAAAAACGAATAGATGTCATTCGTTTGTAACGCAAGCCCCCAAAGACATGGGATCCATAATAATATAATACCTGTTGGGCGCAGTATACGCGATAAATTAATATATGCCGAGCGTTTTGATTCGATGAATTGATTTTTATGCGGCGTATCAGGTAGGGTGGAGTTCATACTATCTTTCAATTTTACAATTTTATGATAAGACTATTTATTGCTAACACATTAAGTATAGGACAAAAACTGTCTTTAAGCACAGAGCAATCTCATTATTTGATGAATGTTATGCGCTGTAAGATTCAAGACACCCTACATTTGTTCAATGGTCAAGATGGCGAATTTTGTTTTCAGATAACGGATATAGGTAAACAAGGGGTAAGGGGTACCCTTATTGAGTGCATATTGGGGCAAAAAAAATTACCCCCGTTAACGCTTATATTTGCACCAATAAAGCAAGATAGATTAAGTTTTATGATTGAAAAAGCGACGGAATTAGGCGTGACACATTTTCAGCCGGTTTTAACGAAGTATACATCGATGAAGCGTGTTAACTGTGAACGCATTTTGCGTATTGCAACGGAAGCATCTGAACAGTGTGAGCGCATGTGTGTGCCGACATGTGGAGAATTAATGCCGTTGATGCACTACATGCAAGATAAGGCAGATGATATCCATATTGCATTTGCTTATGAGCGGCTCATGTCAGAGGGAGGCACGACACCGTTTGATGAAAAACTGAATGCCTTGCTGATTGGGCCAGAAGGTGGTTTTTCTGCGGATGAGGTTTTATTGCTGCGTAAGAAATGTAGCCCTATCTCTTTGGGGGCTTTAATTTTACGGGCTGAAACCGCAGCAATTGTAGGATTAGATCGCTTGCGCAGGTGATGACATTTTTTGATGTATGTATATTATGTTACCTATTTTTATATAGCATTGAAATAGGGCAATAAAGGCCTAGAGGGGCTCGTGTGTTAGGGAGAGGTTAGTAGCGACCTCTCGGTAGCAATTATATCTGCATCTGAGTGACGCAGAAATAATACCTTTGAACCTAGGACAGGTAAACTAAACCGTAGAATTCAGGT
>DPKF01000049.1:0-4152 GCA_003542655.1 Holosporales bacterium | reverse complement strand
AAAATATGACAGACCTTGAAACTTAAAAAAGGTACAGTTGTTGGACGTTTACTTAAAACGTAGACTTTGAAAAAAAAATAATTATTGTATAAAGGAGCTGGAGGCGTTTTATACGCCGTTTTAGAAAGAGTCTAATTTTATCATACTTTAAAATACAAAGGTCAATTTATAGGGCTATCCAACAAGAAGTGGAGCACTCACAGTGAAAGAATCACAAAAAAAATTACCCCTATTTATCATAATATTAATAATATCCTGCTTTTCAGGTAAAGCATCAGATATAGAAAGCCCGCCAACTACAAAAATTTTTAGACTTTTTAACGCATTTGGCGACATGTGCGATGAGATTGGAAAAATTTTACCTGAACTCAAAAAACCAAGCTGCTTTATTAGTTATGTTTGGCACGACGATGGAAATCCCTTGAACGCGCATGCTTCAGGCATAAACCAGTTTTTACAAAGAGCTGGTATTAAAACGAGATTTGATACTAATCGGCATAATGGATGCCAGGATTCTATCCCTGGTTATGTCAACAAGATGACAACAGCAATGACCGTAGTAACCTTATTGACGCCACAATATAAAAAAAATGAAAAGAGTGGAACTTGGATACGTGAAGAAGCGATACATGCCAGAAATCATTCAACGGTTCGCCATGTACTGCTTGCCGGGTCTTTATCAACAAGTGTCCCAGAACAATTTCAGCCATTACCTGAATCTCTTTATTATTCCATGACAACTGCAGACCTGGAGGATGCAGCTGAATATGATTTACCACAAGAAAAATCATTTTTTTCAGCTTTATGCGATTTACTTGATCCACGTAGAGAAAATTTATTACGCATGTTAGGGGAAGAAAGAAGAAATAAGATCGGAAAACTCCTTGATGCATTTAGATTCACTCATCTTGGCATAGGTCCCTCCCCACAATCCCCATTAACATTCGCACAAATGAAAGTAGTGGATTACTGCCCAGGGTTAAGGGATGTCTTTGGCATCTCTGATGATATTTTTCGCATTATAATGGATAGAATGCCATACAACTATGCTGACGGAAATGAAGATGCCTTTATTGTATTATTAAGAATGATCAGGTTCTTAACGATAGAAGACCTACAATTTGTTTTTGATAAGTTTGACTTAATAATAAAGGGCACAGATACTACTGATATAAATGAAATTAACAGATGTATTAGCACTGTTATTTTAATTAAAAATGCTCAATATGATGTGTCGCGTAGTGAAAAAGATAGATGGGAGACTATTTTCAGCTATTATAATAAAATTAAGGGTAAGTACCAAGACTGTAAAATATCTGTTGTATTTTATGTAGCCAATTATATGTTTGCAGCTCAAGAGTCTGTAGAAAAATTTACGCCCGCGTTGTCAGATTTATGCCAATCACATTGGAAAGGAAAGGATATTGAAACTCTAGCCACTGCTTTATATTATCCATTTTTTAGCTTAATTGCAGATAGAGGAATAAGTTATATTGTCCATAGATGTCAGAAAAAATTCAAGCATGGAATGAATGGCCAAGAAGTAGCAGACATTGTCGTGAGTGAGTATAAAAAATTAACAGAATAATTATTATTAAAATTAACTATTTATTAATTATTTGAAGCTATATTAAACGTAATAATCTTTTATTTCAGTGAGCTATAGTATGTCATTCAAATTAAATAAAAAATTTGGGCTTTTGTTAATAAGCACGTGCATTGCAGCACCAATAGGTTATGCTAGTGAAGGCTCATCTAAACAAGTTAACGATGGCATACTTCAAGAGGGTCAATATTCAACACGTATTATGGATGTTATTAAGCGTGAGCTAGAGGCAAACAAAAGAAGAGAGTATTCAGATGCTGAAATAGTAAGCATACTAAATTTTGGAGCGAGGCTCATGAGCCCACTTTCCATAAATGATATGCCACATATTTTGCCTTTTGGCTTATTCGACTTGATTAGGAACATTCCAGTGGCAGAACAAGATGATTTTCTACGCATGATTAAACCCTTATATTCTGGTGAAAAAGAATCTGCTTACATCGTGAAATTAATATCCGAGTTTGCGCCACTAACGCTAAAAGAACGCGCGGCAATTTCTAAAATGGGTGCGGATGGTTTTTCGCCTAGAATGAGTTACGAGCATAAAAATGCTGTATTAAAGAAGGTTAGATCTGAACTGGCTTCGACGTCAGTTGAAACAGAACTTCAAGTTGCTCCGGACCCGGCCGGGGGCTCAACACGACAAGGCTCTCAGTCACTTCATCTTGATCGATTAGTCATAAAAATTAGAAACGGTGATTTAAAAGAAAGCTTAAGAGGTATTTCAGATGCAAAAATACTTTCAGCCCTAGAGTTTGGTGCACGGTTGATACCAATACCATTAGACAAGTTATCTGATTTTCAAACAGATATGCTGGTAAAGCTTTCTCTAAAAATTTCTGAAGATCAACAAAAAGATTTTGTGGACAAAGTAAAACAATTATATGGAGAATCAACAGATATTGATGAAATTTTAGATATGTTAGAAGTAATAGTGTCCGCATCCCCTAAAGACCGCCATACTCTTTTAAACATGGAAAACAACCTATCAAACCCAGGAATGTCTGTATACCTTAAGGGTGTAATGTTCTCATTTTATTTAAGGTTACCTGAAAATCTAAGGTTGCCTTTCTATGACTATAGCCGTATATTGTTTGAGGAGTTTCGTAAGCAGCCATAAGCGAGACTGATGCAAAAATATAGTATCACTAATGGAAGAGAACCACATGAGTGAGAACATTATGGCGTTAAAATAAGAGAGTCTTTCGCATTTTGTTTTCCACTTATTAAGTGATGTTTTTCCCTATTTTCAGTTGGTCATTTTGCTTATAGCTGGTTCTTTATAAAATGATAGTGCGTTGTTCGTTGCTTACCTAGATCCACTAGGCATCACAACTTCACGCCTTCTCTTATTTTAAAATAACTCAGCTATACTCAATGCTATCCATATAGAAAAAATCCTGAAATAGAAACTATTTCAGGAGCAGAGCTTTATCAAAATGATTGTCTAGAAATTAAGCGCTTTTTGCTTCAGTTTCTAAACATGCTTTCATGCTTAAGCGTACTTTGTTACCGTCCATGCCGATAACTTTTACATGAACCATATCGCCTTCTTTAACAACGTCTGTTACTTTTGCAACACGTTCATTATTCAGTTCACTAATATGAACTAAACCTTCACGTGGGCCCATAAAGGCAACAAACGCACCAAATTCAGCCGTTTTCATAACTTTGCCTGAATAAATCTTACCAACTTCAGGTTCTGCTGTGATGGCATCAATCATGTCATAAGCAATGTTTAAGCTGTTTTGGTCGGCAGCCGCAATTGTAATTGTTCCACTTTCATCAATATCAACTTTAGCACCTGATTTTTCACAGATATCGCGGATTACTTTTCCACCTGCGCCGATTACTTCACGGATTTTATCTTTTGGAATGGTAATCGTTGTCATCTTTGGTGCGCTATCATTTAATTCAGAGCGTGAAGCTTTGATTACTTTGTTCATTTCACCTAAAATATGAATACGAGCATCTTTTGCCTGGGCTAAAGCCTGTGTCATGATGCCATGCGTAATGCTTGTGATCTTAATATCCATTTGAAGGGCTGTTACACCGTCCGCTGTACCAGCAACTTTAAAGTCCATATCACCAAGGTAATCTTCATCGCCCAAAATATCTGTTAAAACAGCAAAGTCTTCTTTTTCTTTAATTAAGCCCATTGCAATACCCGCAACTGGTTTTTTTAAAGGAACGCCACAATCCATCAACGCAAGGGAAGTGCCGCAAACAGTTGCCATAGAAGATGACCCATTCGATTCTGTAATTTCAGATACAGCGCGGATCGAATAACCAAACTCTTCGCGTGTTGGTAGCATCGCATTAAGGGCACGCATCGCAAGTTTTCCATGACCAATTTCACGACGACCCGGCGCGCCCAAGCGTCCGCACTCGCCAACAGAGTATGGTGGGAAATTATAATTCAGCATAAAACGTTGTTTGCTTTCACCAAAAAGTGAATCGACAGTTTGTTCGTCTTGTGCGGTGCCGAGTGTGATCGCAACTAATGCTTGGGTTTCGCCACGTGTAAACAAGGCGCTTCCATGTGT
>DPKF01000191.1 GCA_003542655.1 Holosporales bacterium | reverse complement strand
TGTCGCCAGTGTTTAAAATTCGTTTTTTATCCGGATTCAAGGCAACCATGTCATCTGACGTCTGTTTTATTTTTTATTCTAAAATAAACAAACCTGCATCTTTCACTATTTTTTCAAATGCGTCTTTTTTATAATGTTTTTTACTGGCATGAATGACGCTCTCAAAATTAAATCCAATCTTTCGATTTAGGGTATTTTTTATATAGATAAGCCCTTAAGTCTTGATGTGCTTTTAAGGCATCAGAAGCCTTTAGAAAATCAATGAATTTTTCTATATCTTCTTTTACAAAGTTATCATTATGCCACTTTAATCTATCTAAATAGCTTAGGGCATCTATACCTAAGGAACGTTCATCATCATTAGGGAATTGAGGATAAAAAGTTTCTGGAAAATCTAAGGTATATTTTTCATAAAGTACTTTTTCAAGTGTGTCAATAGTATCTAATATATCACCTTCAGAAAGCGTATTTTGTAAATAGCCACTCAACACTTCAATCATCAGATATTTTATATGCTTAATTTCTAATTGTATAATATTTAATAAAGTGTTTGATTTGATTTTTCTTAAAATGCTATTTCCAGTTTTGATTCCACGTAATAAAATATCGCTGGCACCTGTGACTATATCAGTTTTCATTTAAAGCTTACCTTTTCTAATATTTTTTGCACTTGATCGGTTATATCAATTTTTGGGTGACCAGAGGTTCCTTCAAAGCGAATTTGTACTTCTTTTCCATCTGGTAAAACCCGTCTAAATCGATCCCCTGGATTTCTTAAACTACTAGGCGGCCTTTCTCCAGTTAGGCGTTCAAACGTTTTATGCGCTTCTTCTAAGCCACCTAATTTTTCAGTATCTATTCTTGTAAGTCCATCTTTATTTGGTCTAACATTTCCGGGATTTTCACCTTCCAGTTTTTTACCCTCTAGTTGTTGTTTTTGTTTTTCAGTAAGCTTATTTTCTTTGAACTTACCCTTATCTTCATCATCCTCAGGTGGCGGCATGGCGCCACCGGTTGAAGCTGCTGATGATTGTTGAGGTGTGCTTGCAGAATCACCAGAAGCCTTAGTGGATTTTCTCTCAAATACAGTTTCTTGCCCACCATCATACGCTTTGAAAACCTCTTGGTCAAGGGCTGCAGTGCCATCTATATCAAGGCCTTGGGTAATATTCTCTTTTACCCAGTTTGTGCACCCTTCATAAACATGCGTTCCCGCTGCTTTTAGACCGTCACGCTCTAGAACATCTCCAAAGGCAACCAAGTCATTGTAAGCAGTGTCAACAATTTGGCTTGCTCCTGCAGTTTCCGCATTAACAAATCTTATAGCGTCTTCTATCTTATTAAAGGTACGAACCGCATTTCCTATTTTATAGATATAACGGGCACCTTTAAGAGCGCGCCCGCAAGGAAGAACATTAATAATTTGAATGCCGGCGCGCGCTAAAATAATTAATGCGTAGGCCCTGGTAATACTGATTGCTGACCTAGCAGATATTAGAAAAGGATGCTACGCTAAATAGGAATGCTTATAATTATATAATGTTTCATGACACTAACAATTTTTTCCTGGTTTTTTCTATCTGCTATTTTTTTAGGTCTTCTTATTTTAGACCTTGGCATCTTTCATAAACGTGGCACTTTCCCAAGCTACAAAAAAAGTCTGGCCATTAGTGCACTTTATATTTTAATCAGTTTTTTGTTCGCACTGTACGTATACCATTATTTTGGAGGCGTAAAAGCACAAGAATTTTTAACAGGCTATTTAATTGAAAAATCGCTATCGCTTGATAATATTTTTCTTATTGCAATAATATTTTCTTATTTTAAAATACCACCGGCTTATCAACACAGGGTTTTATTTTGGGGCATTCTAGGTGCCGTTATTTTACGAGGACTTCTCATCGGACTTGGAAGCGTTATCGTGAATGAATTTTCTTTTATTCTTTATATCTTTGGCATATTCCTCATTATTATGGGGGTAAAGATGTTGTGGCACCAAGATCGTGAACAAGATATATCCCACAGTATATTATTACGTATTATTAAAAAATTTATTCATGTAAATAATAGTCTTGATCAAGAAGTGTTTTTTATAAAAAGTGAAAAAATCTATCAAGATAAGTGGATTAAAACATACTATGCAGCGACACCACTGTTTTTAAGTCTTTTAATGATAGAATTTGTTGATGTTATTTTTGCTGTTGATAGTATCCCCGCTATTTTTTCAATTACGACAGATCCCTTTATTGTTTATAGCAGTAATATCTTTGCTATATTAGGACTTAGGTCGCTTTATTTCGTTTTGCAAATGATGGTGACGAAGTTTAAATATCTTCAATACTCATTAAGCTTATTGTTAATTTTTATAGGTAGTAAAATTTTTGCTGTACATTTATTACCTATTGCTAAAGTACCAACCAGTGTAACCCTTGGTGTCACCGTTATTTTATTAGGTGGCGGTATGGTTGCATCTCTATGGAAAAACAAACCAACAGCCTAATGCTAAAAGCTAGCTTACATTCATTAAAAACCCTAATTCGGGATTAAAACGTTATTATTGATAGCTAAAGCTGATTCGTCCAAGATGCTAATTTTAGATATGGTTGTTTTCTGAT